>DAITPI010000193.1:0-8072 GCA_036833655.1 Anaerolineales bacterium
GAACCTCAACGAGCATTGTGGACCCGATGCAACCGTGGATTGGGAACTGCTGCGACAGAGCGTTGTCCTTGCCACACGCTTCCTCGACGATGTGGTCGAGGCGAACGCGTACGTGCCCGCGGTGCCCCAGCTCACCGAAGCCGCGCACAAGGCGCGCCGCATCGGGCTCGGCATCATGGGTCTCGCGGATTTGATGTACCATGTGGGGGTGCGCTACGGCTCGAAGGAGGGTCAGGAGTTCGGCGCGCAGGTGATGGAGTTCGTCCGCTATCACGCGATGGCCACGAGCGTCGAATTGGCAAGGGAACGCGGCGCGTTCCCGGCGATTGAAGGTTCGATCTACGACAAACAGAACATGAAGTGGACCCCGCCTCAGACGCTGGTCCCGTTCGAGCATGACTGGGGCCGGCCTGAGGTCCGGTGGGACGCGGTGGTGTCCGGAATCCAGAATCACGGCATCCGCAATGCAGCGCAGACCACCGTCGCCCCGACCGGTACGATCGCCACTGTCGCGGGTTGTGAAGGTTACGGCTGTGAACCCGTCTTCGCACTGGCGTATATCCGTCACGTCAACGATAACGGTAAGGATTTGAAATTGACCTATGCCAGCCCGCGCTTCGATGAAGCCCTGAAGAAACTTGGGCTCGGCGAGGAAAAGCGGCAGGAGATCGTCGAGCAGGTGATGCGTGAGGGGACGTGCCAGCACATCAAGGAGATCCCGCAGGCGGTGCGCGATACGTTCGTCGTGTCGGGCGATATATCCGCCGAGGAGCATGTGCGCATGCAGGGCGCGTTGCAGGCGTTCGTGGACAACTCGCTCTCGAAGACTGTGAACTTCCATGAGACTGCGACGGAGGAGGATGTTGCCACGGCGTACATGCTCGCCTGGGACCTCGGCTGTAAGGGCATCACAGTATACGTGACCGGTTCGCGCGACAAGGTGGTCTTGGAGACGAAAGCCACAGCGGAGAAGAAGGACGCCTCGACTACGGCTACGCCTCCACTCAGCTCGACGAACAAACCCGAGCTCGCCCCGACGTTTTTCCACGACCCGAAGAAACCGCGCCCCAAGGCGTTGACCGGCAAAACATACAACGTGGACACACCCGCCGGGAAAGCCTTTATCACGATCAATCAAAACGGCGGAGAAGAACCCTTCGAAGCCTTCATCAACACCGCCAAGGCCGGATCCGAAACCGCGGCGGTCTCCGAAGCGATCGGCAGACTCATCTCATACATCCTGCGCATCACCTCGCCGGTCAAGCCTACCGACCGCCTGCGAGAAGTGGTGCGCCAGTTGACGGGAATCGGCGGTGGCCGCTCGCTCGGGCTCGGACCCAACCGCGTCCGGTCATTGCCTGATGGCATCGGCCAGGTCTTCGAGATGTACCTGCGTGATAAAACCAACGCCGGACCGGTTGAGGAAAAGAAAACGAATGGCAATGGCGGAACCGGTCACCATACCATCGAAGATGAGATCATGCCGGATATCCCGGCCTCTGCCATCAAGATCGGCGATCTATGCCCTGAATGCGGTGAAGCCGCCGTTGTAAACGAAGAAGGCTGCCGCAAGTGCTACGCCTGCGGGTTTAGTGAATGTTAGTTAACGGTGTCATTGCGAGGAGGACTTAAGTCCGACGGAGCAACCTTATGTTTGCAGGAGATTGCTTCTCGAAGACTCGCAATGACAATATAGAATTATGCAATCCTCTGTCAAAACCGTTCCTGCCTACCTGAAGGAAGTCCCCCCAGGGCGGAGAGCCGCGCTGAAACAGTTACGCGCGCTGTGCCGCGCCACATTGACCGGCTTCAAGGAGTCGATGGAGTACGGAGGACCGTGCTACTCGCGGGACGGCGTTGTAGAAGTGGGCTTCGCCAGCCAGAAGAATTTCATCGGCCTGTATATCCTCCGCACGGACGTGATGCTTGCCCACCGGTATATGCTCAACATCCCCGGCGTGACGCTTGGCAAAGGCGCCATCCGTTATTCAAAGCCTGAAAAGATCGATTTCAAGGTGGTCGAGAAGTTGTTGCGCGCAACGGTGGAGTCTACGGGGGAGGTATGTTAGCTGGTTGAAACGTTTAAAATTGTAGACATGAGCGGGCGAAGAAATTCGCCCGCTCATGATTTTCCATCGTACGTAAACATCACAAGATGATCCGTTGCGCGCCGGCATTTCTCAAATACTGCCTGCTTTTGAGACTGAAAACCGGTATAGTTTGCTATATATAAACACGAATGGGTACGCCAAAACGATAAGGATATACATTACGAAAAAAAGCAAATTTAATTTCATTATCGTTTCACCTCTTTGCATTGGTGGTACTGACAATAGGTATGCCGGAGGTGGTTTCAGAGTCAGATATTAACAGACAGACAGGATCAACATCGTCAATAATGTTCTGTTCTTGAAGACACTGTGCACAGGATTCATACTTCCTGCCGAACCCGTCCAGCCCTGCATCAAGCGGACCTTATATGGCATCCTTCAGCGCTTTAAGAGGCCGCACCCTGATCACCTTGCGCGCCGCTTTTGCCTTGTACGTCATCGGCTCCTTGGTGAAGGGGTTGATGCCTTCATGCTTGCGCGTGGCAGGTTTGTCAACGATATTCAACTTGAGCAGGCCCGGGATGAGGACCTCGCCGGGTCCACGCTTGCCAAGTTGCTGAGCAACCATTGCGTTGAGCGTCTCCAGCGCTGACGAGGCTTGCTTCTTATTGAGGCCGCTTTTTTCGGCGAGGATGGTCACAAACTGGGATTTGCTCATTCTTTTGTTGGTCATTTCTTATTTCACCTTTTTTGTCGTCCGTATTATTTACTGTAGAAAACCTTTTACTGCCCGTTGGCTTGCGAAATTTCCTTAACCATTTCCGCAGTTATTTTCGGCTGGTCAACACGCGTTGCCACATCGGCCTGTGCAATAATCCCCAGGATCTTGGAGTCGCTGTCCACCACGGGAATACGGCGTAGCTGATGCGCCGCCATCGCATCCACTGCCATCTGCAGATCATCGTCGGCACGGCAGGTCACCACCTCCCGCGTCATGACCGCCTCCACTTTCGTGGTTTTGGCATCCAATCCCTCGGCTACAATCTTCAGGGCCAGATCGCGGTCTGTTACGATACCCACCAATTTTCGGGTTTGCTCGTCCTGCACAACAAGGATCGAACCGATGTTTCCGTTCTTCATCAAATCTGCCGCATTGAGCACCAGGTCGTTTGGCAGGCAATATACCGGGTTCTGCGTCATTACGTCATTACAATTCATCAGGGAAATCTCCTTCAAAGCTGTGATAACCGGTGTGTTGGCCTTATCGCAGATAGCCAATCAAAAACAGTACGAGCAGAAGGATGACAATGGTGTATACCATTGGAATTCTCCATCCTTGTATGTGCAGGGTGATACGTTAATCGACTGACCCCTCCCCTGTCTTCGAACCGGGGTTGGAATTAGACGATTCCCAACAGCCTTAATACAACAATGATGACCGCGATGACAAGCAGCACGTGTATAACATTGCCCGTACGCGGGATGCCGGCGAACACGTTCGGACCGAAATATCCGAGCAGCCAGAGTATGAGTAGAATTACGATAATCCAGGTGAGCATGAGATTTTCTCCTATTTTGATTTGTTCGTACTACAATTCATCATACAATAAACGCTCTCCGGTTGCATCCATCGACAGGGGAGTGTTTAACTCCGCTGGTTGGGGGAGACAGTCAGGGGCGATAAACGACTGCCCACAGCCGGCACTAATCTCCGGGTGCCATAAAGGTCGCAGGGACGCAGGTAAAACCCAGGCCGATCGAATACGAGTCTTTCACGCCATCCTGGTTTGGGTGGAGTTGACCGGATGCGTCAAGCAGGTCCAGATCGGGAGAGATGGCGATCATCAACAGAGGATTACTCTCAAGCTCCTGGGTGGTTATTGTCCTGTTATGATCGGAGTCGAAGACTTTCAGAAGCGCGTTTTCCGCATCCTTGTCTGCCATGATGATTTGATTGAGTCCATTAGCAATAGCCGGAAGGAGCTTGCTGCTGAACTCTTCCGCGGTCACACCGCCGCCCAGTTTGCCGTTGGCGCAGCCACCCGCGCTCAAGTCCGCTTCGAGACGCACCCCGATCAAATCCACCTCGACCATTTGGCTGAGTAGAAATATCCGGGCTTGTGCCATGCCCGGGCCGCCTGTAAAGTGACCGTGCTCAAGTGAGCCAACGATCGGCGATTCAGTGGCTGCAGTGGAATCAAGCGTAAACTTGTCAGAACCGTCAAAGAGGGGTGGTGACTGGGTCCTTTTTCCGAGGAATAAGGACCACGAAACGCTCGGGTCGTTCAAGAGATCATCAGCCTTCACCACGTGAAGAGAGACCAACTGACCGGTGGTGACTGCCTGATCGAGGGACGCCTGCAATTCAATCCCCTGCGCTGTGGATGTGAGCAGGGTGAGCAAGTCCCCAAACTTGTTGTCGGGATGCTGTTGCGCGTCCCCGTCGACGTTCACGGCGAACAACTGTGTCTGCGCTTGTGTCGTCGGTATCATCAGTCTGTCGGTGACATAGCTGTACTGTATTCCGGTGGCCGGCTGAACCACGGCCGTCTGTGTCGGTGCAGGCAATGTGTGAGCTGGTGTTAATGCACTGCAAGCCGCCAGCAATACCAAAACCAGGCTCGTATGTATGACAAAAACTTGTTTCATCTTCATGGATGTTTTCCTGCTTTCTTCTTTCTCTGCTGATAATCATTCACAACAAGTTGTGGAGGTCTGGGTGCGGCACAAGGTCCTCTTTGCACGATACGCGCCGTAAGGCCACCCGCCCGTGCCGCGCGATTTACTGTTTTATCCTATCCCAAGTAAACAAAGACCACACCCATCGCACGGGGAGTATTATCATCCACCACTTGGGGGAGACTCGGTAACGCCAATGCATTCCTCCCATGGAACCTTACTTGCGTGTTTCGTCTCCTGTTTCTGTTTGCCGCTTTTTAAAATGGAAATACGAAACGCTAAGAAATGAGCCAAAGAGAAAGATCAAACTGCTCAGGTATGCCCAGGCCAGAAAGGTGATAATGGCTGTCACCGACCCATACACCAGGTTCGAAATGGAGATATAGGTGGAAACGAAAGAGAGGAAGCCTTTCTTGGCCAGTTCCCACAGGAAACCGGCCCCCAGCGCGTCCGGCAAGATATCACGCCAGCCGGATGCTCCATGCGGGAGGACCATGTAGAGCGCCATGAACAAGGCAACATCAAGCAGTATGGCCAGCGCCAGGCTGACACCGCCCCCCATCGAAACGATTGGCCCAGGCAGAATGGCGCGCAGGTGCGCCAAAACACTGCCGGCAAATGAAGCCAGCAGGAGAGCCGGACCAACAAGAGTCAAGACCAATAATACGGCCAGGCCACGGCGCTTCCAGATCGCCCGGCGTTGTTTGACGCTCCAAATTTCATTCAAGGTGTGTGTCAGAGTATAAAAAACTGTGGAGCCCGACCAGATGAGACCCGCCAAGGCGAAGCCCGTCACTGGTCCGCGCGCCTTGATAATTCCGTCGATATTTTGCCCCAGCAATTGTTTCAGAGCCGGGGCGAAAAACTCCATTCTTCGAAGGATGAATGTCAGATCGAACGAAGGGTCAAGGCTGAAACTGGTAATGGATATGCCCAGAAGGGTGATCGGGAAAAGTGAGAAGAGGGCAAAGTAGGCAATTGCGGCCGCCGAAATAGCGGTCTCAGGTTTTAGTGTTTCCTTTACCGCCTCGGCCAGCATCCATGACCAGCCGCGTGTGAGGTCATTAATCCTGGCTGCGATGCGGATACTTTGTTGCTGCAGCCGCGCAAGGTATTTACCCACTCTTGATGCGGTCATGGTCTCCTCGTTCACGGTTTGGATATGGGCGGCACAACTTCGTTGGTAAGCGGCTGGGATGGATGGAACATATCAGGCGGTTTATCGGGTAGTGCCGCCTGCAAAATCGGTTCCGCTTTCTCCACCAGTGTGGCGAGCCGCTCCATGCTACTGACCACCAGGGGTGGAGGCTGTTCCTCCATCCTTTTTATGGCTGTCCAAAGTTGTATCTGTCGTTCTTTGAGATCCGCGACATGAGCGGAGGCCTTGGGAGCGAGACGGTCGCTGACCAGACGGCTCCATAGGATCTGGCATACAACGGATAATGGCGGTGCTACGATAATGCCGACAAGGCCGAAAGCATCGGCCATCGCCAGGAGTATGACCAAAGTCAAAACAGGATTATTCCACTTGCGTTTGTAAATTCGCGGCTCGATCCATGCTTTCAAGACAAGGACAACAATGAGTGTATAGGAAACCGTTATCAGGCCAAGTTGAACACTGCTCAGGAGTCCAATGAAAAGGGGAAGAACCACCGCCAGGGCTGCCCCCACTGTGGGAACTAGCCAGACCAGCGCGCCGATCAACGCCAGAAACGTTGGGTATGGGGATCCGAGCAGCCAATAACCAACGCCTAACAGCAATCCCGCTAATAAGCTTTGGACGAACTCGTTGCGAATGTAGGTGCCAATGTCCGGCTCGATTGCCCGCCAGATACCACGGGCCTGGTTGCGTTGTCCCGATGGAAGCAGGGAAAGCCAGAGCCGTTCAAAATGGATTTGATTGATGCTCCAATAGATGCTCAGGAACAGAATGACGAAGAAGGCGCTCACAACACTGCCAATGCCCTGCGTGAAGTTGAGTATGACAGGCAATACGAGCTGCCCCTGCTCGCCTGTAATCGCTTCAAAGAGCTTATCGGGTGTTGGCAGTCTTGCAACCAGCACCTGTTGGAATGAACTACCCTCCAGCCACGGTGGCAGCCTCCAGGTACCCTGCACCGATACCATCTGGCCTAATTGTTGGATTTCACTCAGCGCGAGCCTGCCTGCCAGGAAGAGCGAGAAACCGAGAAATCCCAGGCTTACCAAATAGAGCAAACTCATGGCCAGACGCTTTACGAAGCTGCGTCCGGACCAGCCTGTAAAAAATGGACGGACTGTTGCCGCAAGCGCAAGCGAGATTAGAACGGAAACGATTACATTGCGGAACTGCCACAGCACCACCAGTGCCAGTAGCGTGGTCATTATCGCTGTACCAAATATAACCAGCTGTTTTGTCATGGTTCATCCATAGTACCGGCCTGAGTCAATAAAGCATCGAGATCGGTTGTTATTGTCTCGATCTCATCCATCACTTGTTCAATCTGTTTAATCGCTAGATCGGAGCCTCTTTTTTTGAGCCGCACCTGCTTGCGCAGATCCTGAACCAGATCCTGGGCTTCATAGCGCAGCCGGCTTGCGTAGTCACGTCCCTCAGAGACTTCCATTTCCACCGTCGCCTGTTGAAAGACGAAGTGATTGAGCATAAGCTGAATCATGGCTGCCATGGGAATCGCCATCAGTGCTCCGGCAAGGCCGAACAACGAGCTAAACGCAAAAAGCGCCAGGAGTGTGACAAATGGATTTACCCCCACCGCTTTGCTCATGATGCGCGGCACCAGAAGACTATTTTCCAGCTGCTGAATAACAACTGTCGCGACGATGACCCAAATCAGCTTGTCTGTTCCCAGGGAGAGCGCAACCAGTGCGGCGGGAATGGCGCCCAGCAGAGGTCCAATCATCGGCACAGCCTCCAGCACGCCAGCCACGAGGGCCAATACCAGGGCATTGGGTAAGCCGATGAACCAATAAGCAAGCAGTGCCAGAACACCGACGATCAGACACAGTACACCCTGTCCAGCGATGTAGGAACCCACCTTGGTTTCCATGGCTGAAACAAGTTCGCGGAGGCTCTCGCGTTGGTCTTGTGGAACCAGGATCAAGAATGACTGAATCGTTCTCGGCCCATCGAGGGTCCAGTAAAACGTCAATACCAGAATTACAATGCCAATAAAGATAACCTTTGCCGCCACTGTGATGTAACCCAGTGCCTGCCCCGCTGATGCCATCACCTCCTGCCCCGTTTGTTGCACGATGCGCGGCTGCAGGCTTGGCAGTGTGGCGGGGAGAAACTCACCCAGGCGCACAATTAATGGATTGGGGTAACTAACCATCCCCTCTCGC
>DAITPI010000194.1:0-8059 GCA_036833655.1 Anaerolineales bacterium
CCCAGCGGTGTACGGGTACAATACATCGATCCGTTCACCCACCTGCAGCGCATGACGTATTACCTGGACTGATGATTTTTATGGATCAAACGGCGTCCCATCGAATTTGGGACGCCGTTTTTCATTAGAGCCATATTCTCACGTCACCCGTGGCAGGGCGCTTCGCAGCAGACATGCCTACACCTGGGGCAGGCTGCGACGCAAGATGTTGTACATGGGGATGGCTTTGACCGCGCCCTCTACAACACAGGAGGAGGGATTATCCACAAGATACGCCGGGATACCCAGGGATTTCGTCAGCAGTTTGTCCACACCGCGCAACAACGCGCCGCTACCACACAGCGCCACGCCACGATCGATGATGTCCGCTACCAGCTCGGGTGGGGTCTTCTCCAGCACACGGCGCCCCGTCTCGACAATCTGCTTGAGCGGATCCTGCAGGGCTTCGACGATCTCACCGGTAGTCAGCGTGACCGGGCGCGGCAGGCCCGTTACCTGATCCTGACCCTGCACCTCCATACTGTTTTCGGTATCCTGAGGTACCGCGGCCCCCACACGGACTTTGAGCTGCTCCGCCGTCACCTGGCCGATGATAATTCCATACTTCCGGCGCACGTAATTGACAATGGCTTCATCGAGGTCCATGCCGCCGGAGCGCAGGGTTTCGGCTGAGACGATGCCATACATCGCCATCACAGCCGCTTCGGTACAGCCGCCGCCCAGGCAAATGACCATATTGCCGGAGGGCGAGTTGATGGGCAGGTCCACGCCAAGGGCAGCAGCCAGGGGTTGCTGGATCAAAAATGCCTCCCGGCTGCCCGCTTCGAGCACGGCTTCGTAAACTGCGCGTCGCTCCACGCTGGTAACGCCATACGGAACGGTGATCATCACGCGAGGACGAAATATGCGCATGGATCCGCTGACACGTTGGAGCAAATAGGAAAGCAGCGTCTCCGTGATCTCGTAATCGGCGATCACCCCGTTCTTGAGCGGGCGTGCTACCTCGATGCTTTCGGGGACGCGGCCGTACATATCCCGTGCTTCCTGCCCGACGGCTACCATTTTTTGATCAGCAACTTCAATGGCGACGATGGTTGGCTCTTCCGAGAGTACTTGTGTACTATCAGCGAGCCGGGTGAACATGGTGCCCAGGTCAATACCCAGGTCTTTCGAGAACATTGCCACAGTGCCTACAATTCTGAAATATAACTCTTTTTGGGAAACAGCGTCTGACTACATCGAAGCATCTTTGTCTGTGAATGTATCTCGGGTCTTGCGATAGCGGCGAGCTACATCCAGCCGCAGGTTGGAGCGCCGCAAGGCAGCCTCCATCCTGAGATACGCATCGTGATCCTCCGGCTTGAGTTTGGCAAGCGCCTCTTCGGCGCGCTTCTTGGCGGCCTGTGCGCGAGTCACATCGATCTCTTCGACGTTCTCGGCAGCATCCGCCAGGATCGTCACAATATCTGGCTGCACCTCTGCCATCCCGCCTGCCACGGTAAACATCTCTTCCTTGCCATCCTTGCGGATCTTGATGACCCCATATTTCAGGATGGCAAGCACCGGGGCGTGGTGAGGCAAAACGCCCATTTCTCCCGCGGCACCCGGTAGCACCACGATATCCACGTCGCCCTGGAAGACGGTGCGGTCCTGGGAAACAATTTCACAGCGAATGGTCATAACCTTATCCCGTCATCGCGAGGCGCTCGCTGCCGAAGCAATCTCCTGTTCAATTTCAAGACGAGATTGCTCACCTGCACTGCCCGCAGTGCGGGGCGGTGCAGGTGTGACATATGACTTAAGCGCCTTCTGCAATTTTATCCGCTTTTTCGCGGACGTCTTCAATCGTACCCGCCATCATAAATGCCTGTTCGGGCAGGTCGTCGCATTTTCCATCGAGGATTTCGCGGAAGCCGCGCACGGTCTCCTTGAGCGGCACATAGCGCCCCTCGATGCCGGTAAAGCGCTCGGCAACGAAGAAGGGCTGGGAGAAGAAGCGCTCGATCTTGCGGGCGCGCGCCACGATCAGCTTGTCGTCTTCGCTCAACTCGTCGATACCGAGGATGGCGATGATGTCCTGCAGATCCTTGTAGCGCTGCAACACGCGCTGGACCTCGCGCGCCGTCCGGTAGTGCTCCTCGCCCACGATGTTCGGGTCGAGGATGCGTGACGTGGAGCCAAGCGGATCCACAGCCGGGTAGATGCCTTTTTCCACGATGGAGCGCTCGAGGGCGATGGTCGCGTCGAGGTGGGTGAACGTCGCCACCGGCGCTGGATCGGAGTAGTCATCCGCAGGGACGTAGACTGCTTGCATGGACGTGATCGAGCCGGTGCGCGTGGATGTGATGCGTTCCTGCAGCTCGCCCATTTCGGTTGCCAGCGTCGGCTGGTAACCTACGGCGGAGGGCATGCGCCCAAGCAAAGCCGAGACCTCCGAGCCGGACATGGAAAAGCGGAAGATGTTGTCGATGAAGAGCAGCACGTCCCGACCCTGATCGCGGAAATATTCCGCCATGGAGAGCGCCGTCAGCGCCACACGCAGACGAACGCCGGAGGGCTCGTTCATCTGGCCGTAGACCATCACGGTGTCCTTCATCACGCCCGACTCGAGCATTTCGCGGTAGAGCTGCGTACCTTCACGGGTGCGCTCGCCTACGCCGGCAAAGACCGAATTGCCTTCGTGTTCCGTTGCCACCGAGCGGATGAGCTCCATAATAATCACGGTCTTGCCCGTGCCGGCGCCGCCAAAGATGCCTGTCTTCCCGCCTTTGGTAAAAGGTGCAATCAGGTCGATGACTTTGATACCGGTTTCAAACACTTCCACGCGCGTGACCTGCTCAGAGAAGAGGGGGGCAGGCCGATGGATGGGATAATAAGTCGCGGCATTTACCATGCCTTTTTCATCCACAGGATGGCCCAGCACATTGAAGATACGACCGAGCGTTGCAGGACCAACCGGCACCATAATCGGCGCGCCTGTCGCCCGAGCAGGGACCCCGCGCTGCAAACCATCCGTCGCATCCATGGCGACGGTGCGGACCCAGTTATCGCCGATATGCTTTTGTACTTCCAGGACCAGCGGCTCCTTCTCAAAACGTTCGACCGTGATCGCTTCAAAAAGGTTCGGGATATCACCTTCAGGAAATTCCACGTCCACAACGCCCCCCAGAATTTGCACGACACGGCCGGTTGCAGTGTTTGCCATGTTTTCTCCTCCAATTATTCAGCGGCCAGCGCTTCTGCGCCGCCCACAATGTCTAAGATGTCGTTTGTAATCGCCTGCTGGCGAACCTTGTTATAGGCAAGCTGTAACGCGCTCACCAGTTCCTTGGCATTATCGGTCGCGTTCCGCATGGCAACCATGCGCGCCGCATGCTCACTGGCTTGCGATTCCAGGATGGCCTGGTAGATCTGCAAGGCCGTAAAGCGCGGGATCATTTCGTCCAGGATTTCCTGCTGGTCCGGCTCGAATTCGTATGCCGCCGCGGGACCGGTGTGATGCTCGCCGAAATCTGTCACGAGCTGCTCTCCACTGATTTCCAGGGGCAGCAGCCGTTTTACGTTGGTTACCTGGCGCGCCATGCTCACGAAGTCAGTGTACACCAGAAAGACTTCATCCACCTCCCCTTTGATGAAATCATCCACCGCGAGCCTCCCGATCGAGGAAACAGAACTGAATTTCGGGGCGGAGGGCAGGTTGCTGAAATCTGCCAAGACCGGCTTGCGCATGCGCAGGAGCAGGTCGCGGCCCTTGCGCCCCACCGTAATGTACCTCACCGGAAGATGATATTTGTCGAACCGCTGTAAGACATAACGAATGACGTTGGTATTGTACGCGCCCGCCAGACCGCGGTCTGCGGTCATCACGATCACGAGGGCGTTCTTCGGGTCCTGGCGTGCGGTCAGCAACGGATGCAGATTCACGGTCCCGGGTTGGTTCGTGATGTGTTTCAACACCTGCCAGGCTTTCGTCGCATAGGACCGGGTCGCAGTCAAAGCCTGGATCGCCTTGCGGACCTTTGCGGCGCTAACCGCCTCGAGGGCGCGCGTCACCTGCGAGATATTCTTTACACTCTTGATGCGTAACCGCATCTCACGTGCGGATGCCATGGTTTACGCCTGCCAGGAGTGACGGAAAGCATCCAGCGCTTTTACCATGCTGGCGCGGGTGCTCTCCGTGATCATTTTCTTTTCGACAATATCTCGCCCAATTTCAGGATAAGAGGCATCCATGAACTTGAGCAGGTCGGTCTGCCACTGTGCCATGTTGGTCAACGGGACCTGGTCGGCATAACCATTGGTACCGGCAAATAGCACCATGACCTGATCGGAAAGCGACATGGGAGAATATTGCGGTTGTTTGAGGATTTCCTGCATGCGCTGACCGCGACCAAGCTGCTGTTGCGTGGCTTTATCGAGATCCGATGCCATCAACGCGAACGCCGCCAGCTCACGGTAGGCAGCCATATCGAGGCGCAGGCGGCCCGCTACCTGCTTCATGGCTTTGGTCTGTGCATCGCCACCGACGCGTGAGACCGAGATACCCACGTTGACCGCCGGACGAATACCGGCATTGAAAAGATTGGTCTCGAGATAGATCTGACCATCGGTGATGGAGATCACATTCGTGGGCACATATGCAGACACATCGCCCAGCAGGGTCTCGATGATCGGCAGCGCCGTGAGCGATCCACCGGTGCCTCGCACCTTGACGAGCTTGTAGTCATCCGGATTGCTCATGTGCTTGCGACCTTCTTCGGCTTCATCCTTGCCAATCGGACCGCCATAGGCTTTGCCATCCACGGAGTCTGCTTCGGATGCCAGGGCACTGGCGAAATCCTTTTTGACGATCACATACTTATTCGCAAGGCGCACAGAGCGCTCGAGCAAGCGGGAATGCAGATAGAAGACGTCGCCGGGATAGGCTTCCCGTCCGGGCGGGCGGCGTAAGAGCAACGAGACCTGGCGGTACGCCCAGGCATGTTTGGATAGATCATCATAAATGATAAGCGCATCACGACCCGTCTCGAGGAACTCTTCACCGATGGCTGTGCCGGAATAGGGTACGATGTATTGGAGAGCCGCTGATTCGTCGGCGGCGGCGATCACCACAATCGTATGATCCATGGCGCCATTTCGTTCGAGAATACCCACCGTGCGGGCAATGGCGGATTTTTTCTGTCCGATCGCCACGTAGATGCAGATCAGGTCCTTGCCTTTTTGATTGATGATCGCGTCGATCGCGATGGCAGATTTACCCGTCTGGCGGTCGCCAATGATCAATTCACGCTGGCCGCGGCCGATGGGGATCATCGCGTCGATCGATTTGATGCCGGTCTGAACCGGGGTATCCACATCCTGGCGCTTGACCACACCCGGCGCGATCCGCTCGATGGGTCGGAAGCTGGTCGTGGCGATGGGTCCCTTGCCGTCGATCGGCTCACCCAGGGCATTGACCACGCGTCCGATCATGGCATCGCCCACAGGGATGGACGCGATCCGGCCGGTGCCTCGCACGGACATGCCCTCGACAATCCCCTCGTAGTTACCCATTATGATCACGCCGACGCTGTCTTTTTCCAGGTTGAACGCTGTCCCCATCACCCCATTGGCAAACTGGACGAGCTCCTGCGCCATCACGTTTGCCAACCCGTGCACCCGGGCAATCCCATCCCCTGCTTCCACCACTGTACCAATATCGCTGATATTGAGTTCGGGCTCAAATCCCTCAATTTGCTTTTGCAAATCTCCGGCGATCTGCTTGATCAGGTCTGTCATGAAGTCCTCCGCGCGAAAATTCGTATTACGTACAAGAGCCCGGATAAAGCAATTATCCGGGCAGAGATGTCACTTTCTACTGAACCTTGGCCCTTCGTGAGGAGCCGCACAATCGGACCAATGATACCTGAAAGAACCTTCATTGTCTAGTTATGAATTGCACATCATTATCAAGACTCAGAATTAGAATCTTAGCCTACCAGCGCACTGAAAACGATCAATCATTGATGAGACAAGCGATAGAAATGTCTCCAGGCTGAGGGTCAGCAATGCAAAGGCCGGTAGGAACTGTTGAAGCAATCCGCAAGGCTTTAATCACTGTAAAAACCTTGTCAAGCATCCTATATAGCGTATACTAGCCGGGAAATTTTTTCTCAAAGAACGTCCCGAAGGTTTGAATGCATTGAGCCCCGTTTCCCCAGACCTTCGGGACGGTGTATAGCCTACCCAAGGAGCCAACATGCTTTCTCACGGAGAAGATAAGCCCCCCAGTCGACGCCTGAAACGGTACTGGAAGATCGCCGTCCTTGCCAACATCAAGGACGATTCCCTTCCCAAGCCTGAGGGTGTTCCCCCCGATGCATTTGCCGACTTCGATCATATCGAGACCATCGACGCGATCCGCGCCGGCCTCGAAACGGATGGACACCAGACGGTCTTCATCCAGGCGGATGAAAATCTCCCCTTTGCCCTGCGTGATGAAAAACCGGATATCTGCTTCAACATCGCCGAGGGGCTGGGCGGCGACGCACGCGAAGCGCAGGTGCCCGCCCTGCTGGAGCTGATGCGGATCCCCTACACTGGCTCACGCGTCCTGACCAACGGCATATCCCTCGACAAGACGCTGACCAAGCGCATCTGGCGTGACCGGCGGCTGCCCGTTGCTCCGTTCCAGGAGTTCAACACGGGCGAGGAACCGCTACGCCCGGAGCTCGAGTTCCCTCTGTTCGTCAAGCCGGCGCGCGAGGGGACGGGGATGGGCGTCGATATGAACGCCATCGTCCATAACGAGAAAGAGCTGCGCGAGCGCGTGGAGTATGTGATCAATCTATACCAGCAGCCCGCCCTGGTAGAGGCCTTCTTGCCGGGTCGCGAGTTCACGGTCGGTTTGCTGGGGCGGGCAGACGCCAAGCTGTATTCCCGCCACCCGGAATGGTACGAGAAGGACGGCTTTCACCGCTTCCCGGTCCTCGAGCTGGACATGACCCGCTCGGTGACCCCGATGGTCTACAGCCAGGCAGCCAAGTCAAAAGATGTGGGCGAGGAGGGCGCGCCCGGTTATTTCTGCCCTGCGGCGATCGAGCCGGAGCTGGAAAAGAAGCTCAAACACCTTGCCCTGCGGGCGCACGTCATTCTCAACGCGCTGGACGTCTCGCGCACGGATATCCGCCTGGACAAAGACGGCAATCCACGCGTCATCGAGATCAACACGCTCCCCGGTCTCACGCCCGATTACAGTGACCTCTGCCTGCAGAGCAAAGCCGAAGGACTGCGTTATGAAGATCTTCTTCTGGAAATCCTGTATCTGGGAGCCTCACGCTGGGGCATGGTAGAGCCGCGCGAGGTCGCTCCTGAAAATCACCGCAAGAAGTAGGTCAGGCGTCGCCGTGGCGACACTTTCGACCTGAAACATCTTGGATGCAAGTTACCCCCGCAAAAAAGGACCGGAGGCTCCTGGGAGCCTCCGGTTTTCTATCGCTGATTTAGCCAGACGTCACGATCTTGATGTTGAACCGCTGCGAGGAAATGGCATTGCGGAGGTTGTGCCAGAGCAGCACGTACATCTCGACGCCGCGCGAGGTCGTGATCCCGCCCAGATCGATGATCTCTCGCCAGCCGAACCAGTCGCGCAGGATACGGACTACGGTGGCTTTGGCTTCGAGATCGTCGCCGCTGACAAAGACATGCGTCCGTTCGAGCAACTTGGCGGGGTCCACCATCACATTCGAATTGACCGTATTGAGTGTTTTGACCACACGGGTCTCCGGGAACGCCCGCTGAATCTGCTCACCCAGCGAATCGGTGTTGCAGACCGTGAGGGTCCACATGTCCGTGTCGCGCTCGAGCGGATTCGACGTGTCGATCAGGATCTTGCCTTTGAGGTTCTCCGCGCCCGCCATCTGAAGAGCTTCCAGAGAAGCAGCGCCGAGAGTACAGTTGAAAATGATCTCGCCAAAGGCGGCCGCATTCATGAAGGTCCCATACAAGGCGTGCTGCCCCTCCTCTTTTGCCCAGGCAACCGCGGAGGCATTCGCTTCGTCGCGCGAGCCCATCATTACTT
>DAITPI010000195.1:0-8057 GCA_036833655.1 Anaerolineales bacterium
GACCTGCGACGCCCTCATTACGCCCGTCGCGCCGACGACCGCCTTCCGCATCGGCGAGAAGATCACCAACCCGCTCGACATGTACCTGTCGGATGTGCATGTGGTGGCGGTGAACCTGGCGGGGATCCCTGCCCTGACCGTTCCCTGCGGGTTCTCGAATGGGCTCCCGGTCGGGATGCAGATCATCGGTCCGCATCTGGCGGAGGCGATGTTGCTGCAGATCGGTCACATGTATCAGAGCCAGACGGACTGGCACCTTAAACATCCGCCATGTTGGAATGACTGATACCGCCCTCCTGGAAAGACACCAGGACTCCCTGGCACCGCCCGCCAGGGCAGGTGTCGTGAGCGGAAGGGCTGAATGCACGGTGAAGCTCTGTACTCGAAGGGTGCGTCGCCAGGCAACAGGCGGTTCGACTGCGCTAGGCTCCGCTCAGCGAGGAAAATTGATATGAACTACGAACCCGTCATTGGACTCGAAGTCCACGCCGAGCTGCTCACGGAATCCAAGATGTTCTGTGGGTGTGAGGTGGTGGATTCGACAACCGCAAGACCGAACCGCTATATCTGCCCCGTTTGCACGGGCCAGCCCGGGGCATTGCCGGTCCTGAACCGGAGGGCCGTGGAGCTGGCGGTGCGTGTAGGGCTGGCGTTGAGCTGCGAGATCCATACCGAAAGCATCTTTGCCCGCAAGAACTACTTCTATCCGGACCTGCCCAAGGGATACCAGATCTCCCAATACGACCAACCGCTCGCCACGAATGGGAAGCTTCCGATCGAGACAGAAGACGGCGTCAAGGATGTGCGCATCCGCCGCGTCCACCTGGAGGAGGACACAGGCAAGCTGTCCCACATGGATGGAAACTCGTTCATCGACTACAACCGCAGCGGGGTCCCGTTGCTGGAGATCGTCACCGAGCCTGATCTGCGCTCACCCGAAGAGGTCCGGGCGTATGCGACCCGGCTTCACGCCATCCTGCGTTATCTCGAGGTGAACTCCGGCGACATGGAGAAGGGCGTGATCCGCTTCGAGGCGAATGTCTCCGTGCGGGAGGTGGGCAGCGACCAGCTCAACACGCGGACCGAGATCAAGAACCTCAACTCCTTCCGCGCCCTGACTCAGGGGACCGAGTACGAGATCAAGCGCCAATCCGAGATTTACGCCAGCGGCAGGACAGTCGAGCAGGAAACGCTGGGGTTCAACGAAGCAACCGGCAAAACCTACTCCCAACGCGGCAAGGAAGAGGCGCACGATTATCGCTATTTCCCTGAGCCGGACCTGCCGCCGCTTCTCTTGGACCAGACCTGGATCAATGCCATCCGTGAATCTCTTCCCGAATTGCCGGAAGCAAAGACAGATCGCTTCGTCGAGCAATATGAATTGAAACCGCAGGAAGCGCGTCTCTTGACTTCTGAAAGAGCGCTGGCGGATTACTTCGAACAGGTCGTCGCGAGGTCCATAAGCCCCGCCAAGACGGTCAGCTCCTGGATCGCCGGAGAGTTCATGCGCTACCTCAACGATCTCAACCTCGACGTTAAGAAAATTCCTGTCTCCGCCGAAGACCTGGCGAAACTGATCGATATGGTGAGTGATAAATCTATCAGTGGCAATTCCGGAAAGGCCGTGCTTGGCGAATTGTTCAGGAATGGCGGCAAGCCGGAAGAGATCGTCAAGGAAAAGGGACTTGCCCAGGTTTCCGACGAAGGTTTCATCCAGGGCACTGTGACGAAAGTGCTGGACGACAATCCCTCCGAAGTGGAGAAATACCTGGCCGGCAAGGAGACTCTGCTGCAATGGTTCATGGGACAGGTCGCCAGGGCTACCAAAGGCAAGGCTGACCCCGCCATCACCAGGGAACTCGTGCTCAGGGCATTGGAAGCGAGAAGGAAGTAGTTATTCTCTGCAGACTCTGCCTTGAAAGCCCGGACAATTCCCTCATGACTTCCATATCGCAACGCCGCAAGGCAATTCTCTTCCTCATCTTTGCGGCGATGCTCTGGAGCACCGCCGGGGTGCTGGTCAAAGCGCTCGACTGGCAACCCCTGTCGATTCTGGCAGGGCGTGGACTATTCACCGGTATGGTGTTCCTGTTCTACATGCGCCGGCTGCCACGAAACATCACCCGCTGGACGCTGCTTGCGGCAGGCGGCTCACTTGCTACTCAATTTCTGTTCGTCACTTCCACCAAGCTGACCACCGCTGCCAACTCCATTTTCCTGCAATACACCGCGCCGATTTACGTGGTCCTGCTCGCCTACTGGCTCTTGCGCGAAAAACCGGCCCGCAGCGACTGGATTGCGATGGGCATCATCTTCCTGGGATTGCTGCTGTTCTTCGGCGACCAGCTCAGCACCGAGGGTTTTTACGGCAACATCCTCGCCATGCTGAGCGGCGTCACCTCCGCGATCATGATGGTCGCCTTCCGCGCCCAGAAAGATAGCTCGCCGGAAGACAGTGTCCTCCTGGCGAGCATCGTGTTCGCGATTCTGGGATTTCCCTCCATTTTGAGGGAAACCCAGACGGTCGTGGCATGGTCCGCGATTGCCTATCTCGGTGTTTTCCAGATCGGGCTAGCGTTCATCTTTTTCACCAAAGGCATCAAACACATCCCGGCGCTGGAGGCAAATCTGATCGGCACGCTGGAGCCTATTTTGAATCCGGTCTGGGTGTTTTTGTTCCTCGGGGAGCGGATGGGGAGCTCCGCCCTGTTAGGCGGACTGGTGGTGCTGGCTGGCGTAATCGTCAGTGCAGTCGGCTCGGCACGAGCGGACAGTGTCAGCGAGTCATCGACGGAGCAAGCGCTTCAATGAGCGAGGGGACAGATCATTTCTTTTTTCTGATCTCGTCATGAGACATCATGTCGATGGCGATCGCAATCGCCAGGACAAGAATGTCATTCTGGTCATCGTCGATCTCCACGCCGTAGGTATCCGTAAAGCTGAACCAGGCCTTGGACACCTCGGCAATCTTGCGGCGTCGTTCCGCGATGGAATATTCATGGTCCAGGATGTTACCCTGGACGTCGAGGTCGGGCGCGCCGCGGACATTCACCGACCAGCGATCGCCGAGCGGCGCGATGAGGCCCTTCTTGATGACCGCCAGCTGGTTGCCCTCCCCATCTTCCACCACCATCGTTTCTTTGATCGGCAGCAAGCGCTCCTGGATGCGCGCCAGCCTGTTGCCTTGCAGATCTTCAAAGAACAGCGTTTTGCGCAGCCGCAGTGCCTTGCCGTCCACTTTGAAGACTCGCTCGCCGTCCTGGTTCTCGATCCAGAAATCATCTCCGATGGAAAACATCTTTTGACGGATTTTGTAGCGGGTGGGCATAAAGTCTCCTCTCGTTTCGATTCGGCAATTCGTTTTGATCAGTATAACGCATCCACTACACGGAAGTTGCCGGAGCCGTAAACCCCTTCTGCTATAATTAATTCACCTTACGAACAGAGGAACCATCTCATGGCTGAAAACATCAGCGTCTCAAAAATCGCAAATTACGTTGGGCAGGAAGTCACGATCAAGGGCTGGGTCTATAACCGCACGGACAAGGGCAAGCTGGTCTTTTTGCTGATCCGTGACGGCTCGGGCTTCGTGCAGTGCGTCGCCTTCAAGGGCGATCTCGAGCCC
Source organism: Anaerolineales bacterium (assembly GCA_036833655.1). GTDB lineage: Bacteria > Chloroflexota > Anaerolineae > Anaerolineales > Villigracilaceae > Defluviilinea. The sequence goes on from DAITPI010000195.1 coordinate 3,626, forward strand.
GAAGTCTTCGACCGGGTCATGCGCCTGCCGCAGGAGTCAGCAGTCATCGTCACGGGACCCGTCCGCGAGGATAAGCGCGCGCCGGGCATCCCCGGCGGGTACGAGATCGGCGTGAAGCAGATCGAGGTGGTGCAGGAGGCGGCGCTGGATTACCCGATGTCGCTCAAGGACCACGGCGTGGACTTTGCCCTCGATCACCGTCACCTATGGATCCGGATGCAAAGCCAGTGGGCGATCCTGCGGGTGCGTGTACGCGTCATGTCCGCGGTGCGGGAGTACCTGGATAGCCACGGGTTCTTCAACCTCGATACACCCATCCTGACGCCCGCGGCTGCAGAGGGGACCACCACCCTCTTCGAGACGCCTTATTTCGATGAGGGGTCCGCTTACCTTGCCCAGACCGGACAGCTCTACAACGAGGCGAACATCTTCGCCTTTGGAAAAGTCTACTGCTTCGGTCCCACCTTTCGCGCCGAGAAGTCGAAGACGCGGCGCCACCTGACCGAGTTCTGGATGCTCGAGCCGGAGATCGCCTTCTGCGATCTGGACGGGTTAATGGAGGTGGAAGAGGGGTTGATCACGTATATCGTCCAGGCTGTCCTGCGCGATTGCGCTGCCGAGCTGAAGTATCTGGGACGCGACACGTCGAAGCTCGAAACGATCCAGACTCCCTTCCCGCGGATGTCCTATGACGATGCAGCCAGGTATCTGCTCGATCTGTATGAGAAAGAGACAGATCCCGAAAGGAAAGAGCTGCTGAAATTCGAATGGGGCATGGATTTCGGCGCCCCGCATGAGGTGGAGCTCACAAAACTGAACGATAAGCCCTTGTTCGTCTACGGTTATCCCAGCGCCGTCAAAGCGTTCTACATGGAGCCCTGGCCCGGACGTCCCGAGGTCTGCAAATCCGTGGACCTGCTGGCGCCGGAAGGCTACGGTGAGATCTGTGGCGGCTCGGAGCGCATGTCAGACCATGACATGCTGCTGAGGCGCATTCATAAAGAAGGCTTGCCGGAAGACGCCTTCAAGTGGTATCTCGAGCTGCGCAAGTATGGCTCGGTCCCGCATTCCGGCTTCGGAATGGGCGTGGAGCGCGTCACCGCCTGGCTGTGCGGCATCGAACATATCCGCGAAGCCATTCCCTTCCCACGCACGATCAAGAGAGTCTATCCGTAAGAAAAAGCCCCAAAAGACAAAAACCTTTTGGGGCTTATCGAGCTGCCGGGAATATTCAGGTCGCTGCAAAACGAGACAAACCGGCTTTGCGCGCACTGTCAACCGCGTCTGCGTATTCCTGCGCCGTGATCCGCCGGTTGAGCTCGGGAAACTTTTCTGGAGAGACCTTCCCTGCCGGCGCATATTGTTCCATAAGGTTGACGTACGTATGCGGGGAGACTTCTCGAGACAGGAACTCCATGATCTCACGCGTGCCAGCGATCCGGCCGGGCATGACCAGATGGCGCACAAGCACACCGCGCCGGGCGATCCCATGCTCGTCCATCTTTAGCTCACCCACCTGCCTGTGCATCTCCTTGATGGCACGCCGCGCCGTCTCCGGATAGTTCTTTGCAGCCAGGTATTTCACTGCCATGCGCGATTCCCAGATTTTGAAGTCTGGCATGTAGATGTCCACCACGCCGTCCATGAAATGGAGGCTCTCGAGCGAGTCGTGGGCAGAGCTGTTGTAGACGATCGGGAGTCGCAAGCCGCCCTTAACAGCAATGACAAGCGCTTCCAGGATTTGCGGCACAACGTGCTCCGGTGTAACAAAATTGATATTGTGACAGCCCAAAGCTTGAAGATGCAGCATCATTGCTGCCAGTGTCGCGGGCCGGGTCTCTTTGCCCTGCGCTGTGTGACTGATCTCGAAATTCTGGCAGAACGGGCAGCGCAGGCAGCAGCCGGCAAAAAAGATCGTGCCGCTCCCCTTCCAGCCACGCAGACAATCCTCTTCACCCCGGTGTGGAAAATAGCTGCTGACCCGCGCAAAACGCCCGGTCTGACAGACACCGGCCTGATTCTGCAGCCGGTCGTCGCCGCACCTCCGCGGGCAAACGCGGCAAGATTTCAGGCTCTCAATCGCCTGACGTACCCGATCCTGCAACTCACCGGTCCGGTAGAGATGCAAGTAAGCAGGTTCAAAGCCCGCGGAAGAAAGCAGAAAATCCGGTTGGATCTGTGCTTCCATCGTTGGCGACCTACGGGATCATCAAAACCTGGCCAACGCTAATGTTGTTGATGTTCGTAATGCCGTTCGCGGAGGCAATTGCTGCCACAGTGGTTGCATACTTGATTGCAATCATCGTAAGCGTATCGCCGGACTTCACTGTGTACGTCCTCGTCGTTGAGCCGCCAGTCGAGGTTCCCGAGCTGCCTCCGCCTTCCGATGGGATTGCCACAGCAACCGGTATAGATAATTGGTCTCCCGTTTTCAGCAATTGCGGGTTGGCGCTGACCAGCTCCCGGACGGTAACACCATACTTGATGGCAATCGATTCGAAGGAATCGCCCGCTACAACGGTATGTTTTGGAGGTGGCAGGGCAGTATCCGTTACGGGCTGAGCGCCTGCGAATCTGTACAGCTCTTCCAGCGTGCCGTTGAAAACATTCAAATCCACCTTCGAATTGATCCCGTTGACAATCCCTTTTTCGCTGTACTGCCAGAACGTCCAATGGAACCAGCCGCGCGGCAGAAACGGCTCCATGCCCGGATTGTACTGATCAGGATATTGCGCCAGCCAGAGGGCGTGATCCTTCGTCCAGGACGGTGGTCCGCCGCCGATTTCGGAGAAGTAGTCCTGCAGGAAGAATTTCCCCGAATAAATGATTGGTTTTCGGTCAAAGACTGCTTCGACGCGGTCTAGCCAGGTCCTTGCGGCGGGGATGATCTTATCGCGGCGCTGCCCGTCATGGGTCTCGATGTCTAGGACGGGCGGCAGCTCGCCGTCGTCGTGGAATGACTTCACATAATCGATGAAGGAATCTGCCTGCTTCTTCGCATCCACATTGCAGCGGAAGAAATGATAGGCGCCACGCAGCAAGCCGGCGCTTTTTGCGCCCAACCAGTTGTCATCGAAGGTTGGATCTTTGTAGGAGCTTGATTCCGTTGCCTTGACAAAGACGAAGCGCTGGCCAGTGGCACGCACCTTTGGCCAGTCGATCCCTGCATTCCAATAGGAAACATCGATCCCCGGAACCGTTGCCATACCTGTTCTCCTTGGTCGGTTGTTTTATCGTTATCGCAAGCGTAGCACAAAACGAAGGGAAGAGCAATTACAGATTCGCGAGTGATGAAGTTGTTAACACTTTCTAATGTGCTACCCGTACTTAAGTCTTAATTTTTCTCTACCCTTGCACAGACGTTTATGGTATAAGAATCATGTCCCTGCTGTGCTCGTGATGTTGCGCCTTCCGTTTTGAGCCAACACTTAGTTTTAGGGTCTCTAACTCCAAAAGAAATAACGCGATAGGCCTGAGCCAAGGCGGCGTTTCTGGGTCGGGACCCACCTGCGAAAGCAGGTTCAAAACTTTGCAGCACACGGCATCGGCGGGGAATCGACAAACAAAGACCTGACAGTTCTCTGTCAGGTCTTGTTATTTAGTAGCAGTACTTTATCAGAATGGAAAGAATACGCTGTTCCCGGGCTTATTTTGGTTATCTCGTGATGTACGAATCATGGAGACAAATGAATCGCGATTGCGGCGCGCAAGCCCGATTCAAATGCCCCCTGGATCCAGGCGTGATACAGCGAGGCATGCTCTCCCGCAAAATGGATGCGACCTTCCGGCTGGATGATCTCCTCATGCAGCAAGGTTTGCTGGCCCGGGTCGAATAGAGCAAAGGCGCCGCCAGCATACGGGTCATCGTGCCACATGTGGGAAGCGCCCGTCTCGAACTCCTCCCGGATCTGCGGATGGATCATGGCAACATTCTCGATCGCCTGCTCGATGCGCTCATGCGGCAAGAGCGAGCCCCAGCGCTGTGCGTCCTCCGACCAGGTGTAACTTGCCAGCAGGATGCCTCGCCCGGTCTCTTTGCCGTAATCGGTGTAATACAGGTTGCGGATGGCGAGATCCGTGACGGTGCCGCCCCCGTAGATCCCCTCGTCATCCTCCCAGAAACGGCGACGGGTCTGAAAGAAGATCTTCGCGGAGGCATCGTAATGGAGCTGGCGAATGGCGCGTTGTTTCGGACGGGAGAATGGCTTGAGGACCTCCACGTGCCGCAGAACCGGGAAGGGGACCGTGATGATAGCGTAGTCGCCGCGCGCCTGGAAGCGGCCGACGCGGGTCTGGTAATGAATGATGACTTCGTCCGGGGCCTGATCGATGGCGATCACCCGCGCCCCATAACGGATACGGTGACCCAGAGCCGGGAGAAAGGCACAGGGGAGGTTGTCCGCTCCGCCCGCGATCTGGCACATGTCTGTGT
>DAITPI010000196.1:0-8005 GCA_036833655.1 Anaerolineales bacterium
CGTCCCACACTCTGTGATCACCATTTGGGCCACTGATACCCCGAACCCATCCACCACGCTTAAGTCCACGCCACTGATCCGCTTCAAGTGGCTGCGCAGGGCCTCCTTGTTCGGTGGTTCGTTCTTGCTGTGTGAGTTGCGCTTCCGTTTCGATAACGGCTTCAACTCCCCCTCATCCCAATCCGGTCGTGTCAGGGCATACATCCGCTCGATCTCCACATCACAAGCTTCGATCTGCTGTGTGTAGTAGTCATACAACTCCAGCGATTGCTTCACGATGAACAGGTATTCATCCCTCCATGTTCCGGTCAAAGCCTGGGCGATCTCCTCTTCGCTCTTCTTGCAGTTCCGATCCCGATAAGCTGCCAACGTGTGCGACTCGCGCTCCCCTTCAGCAATAGCACGAATGATCCTCATCCCGGTCTCCCCGGTCACATCACTCAAAGCCTGCGATAACTGCACATTCATTTGCAACAAGGCTTTTTGCATGTGCTGGACATGCGGCGAGCGGTGATCCACCAACTGACCGCGATGACGCAGCAACGTCCGTAGCGCCACCAGGTCTCCTTGTGGACGAAATGAACTTTCCAGCAAGCCATAACTGTGCAATGTTTGGATCCACTGCGCATCCTGGATGTCGCTCTTCTTCCCAGGTACTCTGCGTAATGACCGCGAACTGACCAGCAGGCATTCCAGCCCCTGCCGTTCCAGTTCTTCGAACAACGGGATCCAATACACCCCGGTGCTTTCCATCGCCACCGTTTTTACATGATGTTCTTTGAGCCATTTGCTTATGGCCTGGAGATCCACCGTGTAATTTCCAAAGGCTTTCACGATCTGCGTCGTCTCATCCCCTGCTACGCAGACAACGATCTCCACTGCTCCAATATCTACGCCAGCTGCATTCGGATTGACCTGGCTCATCCCTGCAAATGGATGTGCCTCCTCAATACCTCGGGTTCGCCTGCTCTTCGTTCTCATTTCCTGATACTCCTTTTGGGATTGATTTGAGGCAGGCCCGGTCACTCGCGGGGATTAGCTTTCTCAACGGGGTCGCTGCGGTTAACCTGCCAACCGCACGCCGCCAATTTTCAAATCAATTCGACCGGAAACCATGGTGCAGCACGGGAGTCATACTTGATGCTCGCCATTGCTATGTACGGCTTGCGTGCCTGCCTTTCGGGAGTATACTGACGCCAATGCGCCTGCCTGTCCCCCTGCGGAGTTGTTTCTCTCGTTCTAAATGATGGATTGTCCATCTTCTCGGGTGCAGTTGAGCCTTGCGCTCCCAACAGCCGCTGGCGAAAACGCCAGCGGCTGTTGTCTCTTTGCCGGGCATGCTGGAAAACTTGCCTAACCCCCGTTTATCAAAATAGATCATCGATGTTGTGAATCAGAGCGATGACAGAAGAGGAGAGTCTCATGGTACAGAAAGCCCTACTTATCTTGATAATGCTCGTGCTCCTGATCGGTGGCGCGACCACCGGTGTTGGCGTACCCACCATGCTCTTCATGGGACTCTTGACCGCCATTGCCTTTATGGTGGATCTCTCGCCAGACGCACAGCAAGAATAGAGAGCGGAGACGTCCTTCAGGCAAGGTCTTCGTCTCGGATGGCGGAATATCCGCAGAATGCACGTTCAACGGAAAACAACCATGACTTAAAGGGATGCCAACCACGAGAAAGGAGAGTGGTGTCATGAACAACTTGTGGCAGGTCGAACGATTGGTGGAGTTGAAGCAGCAGGAGCTCCAGCGCGAGATTGCGCAGGCTCAATTGCTGCGAGAGGCCGGTGTTCAGCGCAAAAATTGGCTGGCTGGCGCGGTTGCGGCGTTACGCAGGCTGGTAACCCGCAAATCAGAGGCTTCGCAAGAGTACACCTCTGTCGAGCGGCAATCCTCTGCCTCGGTGAGTGACTGAGGTTCAGGCTGGCTGAGTTGCAAAAACTCCGGGAGTCTCAAACTTCCGGAGTTCTCGCGCTTACCCGAGTAGGCTTTGGAGAAGCCCGGTATGTGTTCCGCACACTGTCTGCCAGCGCCTCGTCCTGGAATTCCAGTCGCACGAATTGATCCTGGGACCAATAACGTTTGAAACGGATCACGTGACGCGCTTCCCTGGATGCCTGTGCTGCAAAGCGCGGCGCCACGGCTCGCGATATGCCTGCCCACACGAGCAGAAAGGTAACCAGCCCGAAGATGGCGCCCGCAAATAAGCTCCGGACAACATTTACTCCTTCTGTTGCCTGCCAGGAAACCAGGCTCATAATGGTCACGGCAAGCCCACTGAGCGCTCCCATAATCACACCAAGTCGTTCAACCAGTTGCTCGGCGGGTGCCTTTTCAGTGATTGCACGAAAATGACGTTCGCATACGGGTATGTTCAGCCTGACAGTATACGATTTCCGTCCGGAGACAACGATGTGCCGGAGCTCGTAACTCTTGATGCTCGGCGCGGTGCAGACCACACATGAAGAAGGAAATCTGACCTGGGAGAGATGGACATCGACGACTTTTGACATTGTGGTGTTTTGTATGCGGTGTGCGAAGGAGCAGGAAGACTGGGTCGGATGATATTTCGCTTGTGGGATCTTTGTGATTACAAAATTATACACATTCCGGGCAGAGTAATCTCGACAAATCCGTTTGCTGCGCCTATACTCACACTATCTCATCTCTGACCGTTGAGGCGCCTATGACAAAGCATCTCGTCGTTGTTGCGGGGAATATTGGTGTTGGAAAAACATCGTTGGCAGAACGGATTGGCTCACGCCTGGGGTGGTGGACCGGCTACGAATCGGTTGCGGATAACCCCTATCTCGCCGATTTTTATTCGGACATGCGCGCCTGGTCTTTCCACCTGCAGATCTTTTTCCTGGGGCACCGCGCCGAGCAATATCTCGAAGCAGCCCGCGACCAGCGGTCCGCCATCCTCGATCGGAGCATGTACGAAGACTGTTACATCTTCGCCCGGGCGTTGTATCACATGGGGAATGTCTCGGAACGCGATTACCTGGCATACCGGCGGTTATTCGATGTGGTAGTCGGCAGCACGCCCCGGCCCAACCTCCTGATCTATCTGAGGGCGCCGGTTAGCGTCCTCATGGACCGGATCCGCCGGCGGGCGCGCAACATGGAGACCGGGATCACGCCGGAGTATCTCAGCCTGCTGGATTCGTTCTACGACGAATGGCTGGGCTCCTTCGACCTGTGCCCCGTCCTCACGATCCGCACCGATGACCTGGACTACGTCCACCAGCAGAAACATCTGGACACGGTGATCCAGCGCATTCAGGAGAAACTGGCGGGCAAGGAAGTGATGGAATTCTAGCCCTCACACACAAGCGTAGTCAGTCTTCTTCGGATCCGGTACCTTGACCTATCTTTCTGGCCAGGCAAAGACTCCGCTCAAGGCGGGGAGTCTTTATATGAATTGCCTTAATATTTAGCTGTTACAACCTATCTCTCGGATAAATCCTGTATGGATGCCAGCCATCCGGACCGGTTGTGGCACAATTCAAACGCTTCAGACCCAGCCGCCTTCGCCCAGATCTAAAAAGAGTCATGAAACCGGTCCGCAATGAGTGTGCTGCTCATGGGGATGCTCGCTACGTTGTTTGCTTTCAAGATGTGGGTCGCGTAAAAGAAGGTTATTCGTGTAAAATATGTTTGCACACTCGCTGACCACTCAGAGATACAATGTCTGTCAATTTGCTTGCTCAGATTCCATTATTTACAAGTCTTCCGGGCGCTGAACTCGACCGGCTTATGAAGGAATTGGATGTCGTCAACCTCGATCCAGGCGATATCCTGTTTCGCGAGGGAGACCCCGGTGAGCATCTTTACGTTGTTGTCGAGGGGGAACTCGAGATCTTGCTCGCGCCGAATACGGACAATGAGCTGATCCTCAATTTGATTCACACAGGGGAATATATCGGAGAGATGAGCCTTCTCCAGCCGGGTGGCTTGCGCACGGCAAGCGCCCGGGCGCGTGGCGACGTCGTCCTGTTGAGCATGAGTCGAGACCAGTTCAAGGCGCTGCTCGAGCGCCATCCGGAATTATCGCATGCCATGATCAGTGTCCTCAGCCAGCGCCTGGACAACACGAATGCGGCAACTTTCCGCGACCTTTCGGAAAAGAACCGCCAGCTGCAACAAGCCTTCGATGAGCTCAAAGCCGCCCAGGAGCAGTTGATCGAGAAAGAGCGTCTCGAACGCGAGCTGAAAGTGGCGGCCGACATCCAGATGTCGATCCTGCCCGATGTGCTTCCTTTTCATGAGCATTTCGACTTCGGCGGGCGCATCTTGCCAGCCCGTCAGGTGGGCGGGGATTTCTACGACGTATTCGTGCTGGATGATCATAAGATCGGCGTGCTGATCGGCGATGTCGCCGATAAAGGCGTACCCTCCGCGATCTTCATGGCGCGGGCACATGCCTTGATCATTGCCGAAGCGGATAGCGCCACCTCCCCCGGGGATGTTCTGCGAATGGCGAATAAGCACATCACGCGGCTGGAAAAATCTACCCAGTTTGTGACCGCTCTCTATGGCGTGCTGGACACCCAGACCGGCGAATTCTCCTATGCGCGCGCGGGCCACGAGCCCCCCTTGATGCTAGAGGAAAAGGGCGAGGTTCAGCGCCTGCCTCACAAACCAGGCATGGCTCTCGGGCTCTGGGAAAACATCGCCCTGGACGAGTACAGCCTATTCCTGCCGCCCGGTTCCTTGCTGGTGCTGTTCACCGACGGCATGACCGATTGTCGCAACCCGAAAGGCGAACCATTTGGACTCGAGCGCATCAAGCTGACTATGGCGGGTCTTGGCGATGCCACGGCCCAGGCAAGCTGCGACCGTCTCTTCGATACGCTCATGATGTACCAGAGCGGTTCAAAGCAGGACGACGACGTAACGCTGGTAGCCGTCCACGCCAAGTAAAAGACCGGGCTTTGCAGCTCGGTCTTTATCATTAGAAATGGCGCACCCTCAGACTCCGTACCGCGACATTCATGTCGCCTTTAATTTGGCGAGTAGTCCTGCCGCTTGCGGGAGCATAGTCTCGCCCTACCGCCTGTTTTCTTGTATCATAGCAATTTGTGAAACTTCAACCTATTCCGTATCGGCATCAGGAGACCACATGGTGTCGCGGTCTAGGCATGCTACGCCTGATCCAGCGCCTGCTTGATATCTTCCACCAGATCATCCTTATTTTCGATCCCCACCGAAAGCCTCACGAGACCCGGATCCACGTCCAGTTGTGACCCCGCAACCGAGAGATGCGTCATGGCGGCCGGCACCTCGATCAGCGACTCCACGCCGCCGAGCGATTCCGCCAGCGTGAAAATCTTTGTCCCCTCTGCCACGCGCACCGCCGCCGCATGTCCGCCCTTCATGATGAACGAGATCATCCCTCCACCGTTCCGCATCTGCTGTCTGGCAATCTTCTCCTGCGGATGGGAGGCATGGAACGGATAAATGAACCGCTCGACTTTGGGATGCTCCTCGAGCAGCTCAATGATCGCCATCGCGTTCTCGGCATGGCGGTCCATGCGGATGGGCAGGGTCTTGATGCCACGCAGCACCAGGAAGCAGTCCATGGGTCCGGGCACGGCGCCAACCGCATTCTGCAGGAAGGCGAGCTTCTCTGCCAGTTCCTTATCTTTGACGATCACCGCGCCGCCGACCACGTCCGAGTGCCCACCCAGGTATTTTGTCATCGAGTGCACCACGATATCGGCGCCCAGTTCGAGCGGGCGCTGCAGATAGGGCGTGGCGAATGTGTTATCCACCACCAGCAGCGGCTTGCTCGCGTGCGCATGGACGATCTCCGCCACCGCGCGCAGGTCCGTGATGCGCAGGAAGGGATTGGTCGGCGTCTCGAGCCAGACCAGCCTCGTCGACGGGGTCAGCGCTTCTGCCACGGATTCAGGGTCGGTGGTGTCTGCAAAGGTGAAATCCAGGCTAAACCGGCGCAGGACCTTGTCGAACAGGCGGAACGTCCCGCCGTACACGTCATTGCCCGCCAGCACATGGTCACCCGCCTGGAGCAGGCGCAAGACCGTATCCGTCGCAGCCAGGCCCGAGGCGAACGCCAGGCCGTAAGCCCCGCCTTCGAGCGCTGCCAGACAATCCTGAAGTGCCTTGCGCGTGGGGTTCTGCGTGCGCGAGTACTCATATCCCTGGCGCGGCCTGCCGACGCCATCCTGCATGTAAGTCGACGTCAAGTAGACCGGCGTCATCACTGCGCCGTTGTTCGGGTCGGGCTCCTGACCGGCGTGGATTGCGAGGGTTTCAAATTTCATTCACTCTCCTGTAATTTTTAAGTGGCATGGGACGTCTGACTCTTTAAATCATTATACAGGCCCAGGGGTCCTGTGGACGAGGACACATGACAAAGACAATTTTAGCCGTACTTGCTCACCCGGACGATGAATCGTTCGGCCTGGGCGGCACACTCGCGTTGTATGCGCAGAAGGGATATGATACCTATCTGGTCTGTGCAACGCGCGGTGAAGCGGGCACCGTGGACCCCGAACATCTCCATGGCTTCAAAGATACGGCTGAGCTGCGCACCGCCGAACTGGAGCGCGCCGCGCAGATCCTGGGACTGAAGGATGTTTTCTTCCTGGACTACCGGGATTCGGGCATGCCGGGGACCGAGGACAACAGACATCCGGATGCGCAGATCAATCATCCGATTGATGAGGTCGCGGGCCGGGTCGTGAAGTATATCCGTGAGCTGAAGCCGGATATCGTTCTGACCTTCGACCCGATCGGCGGGTACAAGCATCCTGATCATATCCATATCCACAAAGCCACCGTGCTGGCCTTTGAGCGAGCGGACGATCCCTCTTTCCACCCGGAAGCCGGGTCGCCGTTCCAGCCGCGTGCGCTCTATTACCAGGTCTTCCCGCGCTGGTTCCTGAAATGGATGACGCGCCTGATGCCGCTCACCGGCCGGGATCCCACCCGGTGGGGCCGCAACGGCGATATCAACCTCAAGGAGCTGGCCGAGGTGGATTTCCCGGTCCATGTGCGGCTGGATATCCGTCCCGTGGCGGAGCTCAAGCGCCAGGCGGGCGCGCAGCACGCTTCCCAGGGAGGCGTGGGCATGCGTCGTGGGCTGATGGGTTTCATCACCCGGGTGTTCGTCGAAAAGGAAGATTACATGCGCGCCTATCCGCCCGTCGAAAATGGTCGTTACCGGACCCGGAACGACCTCTTCCTTGACTAGCTCCCTCCCGGCCCGATTTGCCGAGTGAAGGTGTAGCTTGGCGAAGCAAGACGATGCACTCCAGGGTCCTCACCAGGGTCAGCCGATCCGTATGGCAGGCGAACCAGTCAGCCGCGCCCGCGCCGCGCTGTTGATGCTGCATGGCCGCGGCGCCCGCGCCGAGAATATGTTGTCGCTGGTGAATGAGCTGGACCAGCCGGGCTTCGCTTATTTAGCTCCGCAGGCGGCAGGCGATACGTGGTATCCGGATCGGTTTCTCGCTCCGCTGGAGCAGAACGAGCCATGGCTCTCCTCCGCCCTCGCGTTCCTGCGCGCCGTCCTGGATGAAGTGACTGGAGCCGGGCTTCCGTATGAACAGGTGATCTTGTTGGGCTTTTCCCAGGGCGCCTGCCTGGCACTCGAGTTTGCTGCACGCAACGCGCGGCGCTATGGCGGCGTGGTGGGATGGAGCGGCGCCTTGATCGGTCCGGAAGACACCCCGCGCGAGTACAAGGGCTCGCTGGTGGGCACCCCGGTCTTTCTGGGCTGCAGCGCTGCGGACTTCCACGTGCCGAAGGAACGCGTCCACGACACCAAGCAGGTGCTGACCCGGCTGGGCGGTGCAGTGACAGAGCGCCTGTATCCCAATATGGGTCACACGGTGAATCAGGATGAGCTGGATTTTGTGCGTGGCATGATGCGAGGCCTCACCCATAAGCAGTTCCACAGAGGGGCTTGAAAATATAGAAAAAATGTTCTATAATTACTCTACAATATCCAGTTTCAGTAGAGGAGAGT
>DAITPI010000197.1:0-7984 GCA_036833655.1 Anaerolineales bacterium
GCGGCGGTTGCGCAGGAAGCCCATCGGCTGATCCCAGATGCGGTCCCCGTCCAAAAATCTGATAAACGCGTCCTGGTCCTCGTTGTCGATGATTCCGTCGTCGCCGTGTTGCAGAAACCGATCCGCTCCGGGACCGCCGTCCGGAGTGGATCGGTCCCACCGCTCTGCGCTTGGACGAGGGCGATCAGGTTGAGGACATCGATCGCCATGCCGACGCGAAAGAGGTTTTCTCCGCTGTCAGACGGGGCGTAGCCGCGCAAGTTTGGGTGGAGGACAATGTAGCCCGCGTTGGCAAGCGCATCCGCATAATGGGTGGTGTAATCGAGCGTGTTGTAGAGGGCGGGATCGATATAGCCATGCAACGCGATGATCACAGGATGCGCCCCCTCGTCGTTGGGGATGTTTGCAAAGCCATAGATGATCAGCCCGTCGCTGGGATAGCGGATCAAGTAACGCGTGAAATACAGGTTCTGCTCCATCACTTCCAGGAACTCGATCTGGCCGCCGCCATAGGTCCGCGAGCGCAGATATTCAATGCTCCACGGATAGTACGGATCCGGTGTGGGCGAAATGGTTGGCAGGGGGGTGACTGTCGCCGTAGGTAGTGGAGTCTGCGTCGCTGGCTGTGTTCCTGTGGACGCAGGCGTTGCCACAGGGATCTGCGCAGCAGGCACGCAGGCTGCCAGAAGTAGTAATGCCAGGACAATGACGAGTAAGAACCGTTTCATGGGGGCGTCCGGAGCCGGTAATTATAGCGGTTATAATCGCCGCATGCCGATTCGTTTGCTGTCTTCGGAGGTCGCCTCGCAGATCGCGGCAGGGGAAGTCATTGAGCGGCCCGCTTCCGTCGTAAAGGAACTACTCGAAAACTCGCTGGATGCCGGCGCCCGTTCTATCACGATTGCTGTGGAAGAGGCGGGCAGGAGGCGGATCGAGGTCGCGGATGACGGATCGGGGATCCCCTCGCCAGAATTGGAACTGGCGGTCGCGCGCCACGCGACGTCCAAGCTGGCACGTTCCGAGGAGCTTTTCTCCATCTCCACGCTGGGGTTCCGCGGCGAGGCTCTCGCTTCGATTGGCTCCGTCTCGCGGATGACCATGACTTCCCGCGTCGCGGGGGAAACGGAAGGCGCGCGCCTGCACGTCGAGGGCGGCCAGACACTGGAGCTGACCCGGGTCGGCACGACGGTTGGTACCACGGCCCTGGTCGAGGATCTGTTCTACAACGTCCCCGCACGCCTGAAATTCTTGAAGAGCGATACCACCGAACGCCGCGCCATCGACTCTCTGGTCACCCGCTATGCCCTGGCATATCCCCAAAAGCGCTTCAAGCTCTCCGAGGGAAAGAATGTTGCGCTGCAGACCGCCGGGGACGGAGACCGGCGCGCCATTCTGGCGGCGCTGTACGGCGTGGACGTTGCACGACAAATGCTCGAGATCCAGACGGAGGAGGAAGGCTACCGGCTGACGGGATTTATCAGTCCCACCTCACTGACGCGCTCCAACCGCCGGGAGATCACCTTTTTCATCAACGGGCGCTGGGTGCACGACGTCTCGCTGAGCACCGCGCTGCTGCAGGCGTATCACACGCTGCTGATGGTGGGGCGCTATCCTCTGACGGTTCTTTTCCTCGAGATGCCTCCCCCGGAAGTGGATGTCAACGTCCATCCGGCGAAGGCTGAGGTGCGCTTTCGAAGCCCGGATCGGGTCTTCAGCTTTATCCAGCGTTCCGCGCGCCGGACTTTGCTTGCGTATTCCCCTGTCCCGAACGTGGCGCCCTCGCTGTGGGGCACGACGCGGACGCTGCCCTCGGAGCAACCCCGGCACACCGGCCTCGACTGGGCGATCGGTCATGATGAGGAAATCACAGAGAGCAGAGACCAGAGAGTAAAGACTGAGTATCAATCGCCGGTCTCTAGTTCCCAATTACCAGTTACCAATTATCACGAAACCCTCCCAAGGACCCAATCTGCGCCTGTCCCTCTATTGCGGCTGATCGGTCAGATCGGCGCGACCTACCTGGTGGCGGAAGGTCCAGATGGCTTGTACCTGGTGGACCAGCACGCCGCGCATGAGCGGGTGTTGTTCGAGAAGCTCATGGCACAGCACGCCATAAAGAATATTCCCTCCCAGGCGCTTCTCACGCCTGTGGCAGTGACGCTGCCGCCTCATTCCGCCCATGTACTCCTGACTCAGCTGCCGTTCCTCCAGCATTTCGGCTTCGATGTAGAAGAGTTCGGCCCGAACACATTTCAAGTGCGTGCCATGCCTGTCTTGTTCATGGGTAGCGATCCCTCCGCGGCGCTACGGGCCCTGGTGGAGGATTTCGAAGAGGACGAAGCTCCGCTCCAGAACGAGATCGAAGCGAAACTTGCTGCGCGTGTTTGCAAACGGATGGCAGTCAAGGGCGGGCAGTCCTTATCCCCGGAAGAACAGCGTGCACTTCTATACGATCTGGAAGCCTGCGACTCGCCGCGCACCTGCCCGCATGGCAGGCCGACCATGATCCATCTATCCGTGGACATGCTCGAACGGCAGTTTGGCAGGCGCGGCCCCCGCTGATGCCATGAGTGAAGAGCTGGATCAACTCACCGCCCTGTTCGCTCAATATGGAGTGGAGCCCTTTCTCGAGAGCACCAATCTGCTCGTGGTGTTGCTCGATAAAGAAGGCAGCCTGCTGTCATGGAATCAAGCGTTTGAGGGTTTCAAAGGAACTCGGCCGGAAGGAGCTTCCCTAAAAATTTTCCTCTCCGCCTCCAGCCAGGAAGCATTCGACCGCCTGCTCGCGACCACGTTGCAGACCCGCACCCGCACCAGGGGCGGTCTGGAGTTCGTCGGCGAGGCTCGCCATGACAACTTCATGTGTCTGCTGATCCCCATGCCCGGGCAGCGCATCCTGTTCATTGCCGAACAGGTAACCCTGGCTGCCACGCTGGAAGCAGTCACCGCGGAATTACAGAGGACCCGGCGCATCCTGACCATTAAGGAGACTGAGCTTAAAGCCGTGATCGCCCAGGCGGAGGAAGTCTCCCACACCGATCCATTGACCTTTCTGCCCAACCGTCGCCAGATCATCGGCGATCTCCAGCGCGAGGTGATCTTCTCCGACCGCTACGGCACCCCACTGACGTTATCCATGGTGGACGTCGATCATTTCAAGAGCATTAACGATTCGTACGGTCACATGGTCGGGGACGAGGTGTTGCGGAGTCTGGCGGGTGAGCTGCGCGACCACATCCGCTATCCGGATACGATCGGGCGCTATGGCGGCGAGGAGTTCCTGATCGTGCTCCCGCATAGCACCCTAAAAGCTGCGAGGGAACAGGCAGAGCGCCTGTGCAGGCATGCGCGCTCGCTGCAATTCCGAGCCGGAGAGCAGGAGATCGGCGTCACAATCAGTATCGGGATCGCCCAGTATCGCGTCCACAGCGAGGACTGGCAGGCATTGCTGAGTCGCGCCGATACTGCTCTTTATCAGGCGAAGCAGAGCGGGCGGGACCGCTGGGCGGTGGCGGAGGGATAAGATGAAAGGCTTGTGGTTGGAAGACAACGAACTCGCGCTGCGCGAGGTCACTGAGCCCCGTAAGACTGATGAAGCACTCATCAAAATCCGCAAAGCTGGCATTTGCAGCACCGACCTGGAGCTGGTCAAAGGCTATTATCCGTACACCGGGATTCTCGGCCATGAATTTGTGGGCGAGGTGCTGGAAGCGGCAGACCCGTCCTGGATCGGCCAGCGCGTGGTTGGCGAGATCAACGTTTCCTGCCAGCAGTGCGAGCAGTGTCTGCAGGGGCGTCCCACCCATTGTGAGAATCGTACGGTCCTGGGGATTGTCAATCGCGATGGTACCTTTGCGGAATT
Organism: Anaerolineales bacterium; assembly: GCA_036833655.1. Lineage (GTDB taxonomy): Bacteria > Chloroflexota > Anaerolineae > Anaerolineales > Villigracilaceae > Defluviilinea. Next base: position 3,863 of record DAITPI010000197.1, read on the forward strand.
TACCCAATTACCAATTACAAATCTACATCGCGTCCCCGACTCGGTCCCGGACGAGATGGCGGTTTTCACCGAGCCCCTCGCCGCCGCCCTGGAAATCCAGCAGCAGGTACAGATCAAGCCTACCGACCGTGTGTTATTGATCGGCGCCGGACGCCTGGGACAACTCATCGCTCAGACCCTTGCCCTGACAGGCTGCGATCTGCGCGTAGTTGCACGGCACCCACACCAGCAGGCTCTGCTGATGAGGCGCAGGGTCCGAGTCATTGCCGGGGAGGACATCCAGCCCTGGAGATGGGACATCGTGGTGGAAGCGACCGGGTCACCGGCGGGCTTTGCTCTGGCGCGGCGAGCCATCCGTCCGCGCGGGACGCTGGTGATGAAATCCACCTATAAGGGTGAGCTGAGCCTCAATTTCTCGTCCATCGTGGTGGACGAGATCCATATCGTGGGCTCGCGTTGCGGTCCCTTTGAGCCGGCATTGCGCTTGATGGAATCCCGCCAGGTAGATCCTACTGTTTTGATCGCAAGCGAGTTTCGACTGGAGGAGGGCTTAAAAGCATTTGAGCACGCTGCAGAAGCTGGCGTGCTCAAGGTGTTGGTTAAGCTTTAGACATGGAGTCCAGGATTGCCTGAATGGCGTGCTCCTGACGGCAAGCCGCCAGACTCCATAATCAAGGCAGGTCGCTGCCGCGGGGAATCGTTCTCGTCAGGCGGGGGATATAAATGTGAAACGACGTGCCCACACCCATCTTGCTTTTCACTTCGATGCGGCCATTATGGCCCTGGATGATCTGTTTGCTGATCGAGAGTCCCAGGCCTGTGCCACCGGCTTTGCCCTCATGCTCGCGGACCCGGTAGAACTTCTCAAAGAGATGGGGAATAGATTCCTCGGGGATGCCTATCCCCGTGTCCTGAATCGTAATTGCGATGTCCCTTTCGTCGAAATTCGCTGTAATGATCACCGACCCGTGCGAGCGGTTGTACTTGATCGCATTGCTCAACAAGTTGAGTACCACCTGCTTGATCTTATCGCGGTCGGCTTCCATGAGCGGCATGTCTCCGGGCACATCTACCCGGATCTGGATATCCGTCTCCTGCGCCTTGGACATCATGACATCCCGGCACTCATAGAGCAAATCCGCCACGCTGAAGCGCGTCTTGCGGAACTGCACGCGGCCCGATTCCAGGCGAGCCAGGTCGAGGAAAGACGAGGCGAGCGAATTCAGGCGCAAGGTCTCATTGTGAATGTTGTTGACGATCTGGTCCCGCTGCTCGCGCGACATCTCGGGGCGGAGCAGCAGATAGGTCGCCGTGCTCAACGATGCCAGGGGGGTCCGCAGCTCGTGCACGAATTCGGCGATCAGGTCCGATTGCTGAAAGAGGCGCGCGTTCTCGATCGCCACGGCTGCCTGGGCGCCCACCACCGATAGCATGGATTCGTCGGGGTCGGTGAACCGACCCCTTTTCTTATTGATCACTTCCAGGACGCCGACAACTTTGTTTTTCGTGATCAAAGGGATGCCCAGCAGGGATCGGGTCGTATAGCCTACGGTTTGTTCCACCTCGGCAAAATGGCGATCATCTTTCTGTGCATCGTCGATGCGCACAGATTGGCGGTTCGTCACGATCCAGCCTGCGATGCTGTTGTCAAGCGGTACGACGAGCCCGCGCATAGTTGGCTCGTCCATGTCGGTGGCGACCTGAAAGTAAAGCTGGCGTGAAGTGTCATCGTAAAGAAGGATGGAGGCCGCTTCCGCCCGGGTGATATCCGCAGCAGCGCGCACGATGCCATCCAGCAACGTATTGAGATCCAGAGTAGACGCCAGGTCGCGCGAGATCTCGATCACCCGCAGGTAACTATCCAGGGTTTGGGTTTTGATTTCAGCCATGAAATACTCGTTTTGCGATTTCAGGTAAGGTTGTAGCAACATCGTCCAGGATGACGACATCGGCACGTACATTGAGATAGGTGGGTGTATTGTTGATGATGATGAGATGAGCGCCCCGGTCCAGGGCTTGCATGGGCAGCCGGGCGACCGGTAGCACTTCCAGGGACGAGCCGGCAATCATCATAAGATCGCACTGACGGGCAGCACGTTGCGCTTCGTACCAGGAAGATTGCGGCAGCTGCTCCCCAAACAATATCACATCTGGCTTGAGGATTCCATTGCAGCCTGGGCAACGGGGAATGTCTCCGCTCTCGATATAGGGCTGCAAAAAGGGGGTTGACTTGAATTGTTGAAAGCAATTGGTGCACGACACCGTCTGCAGGGTACCATGCATCTCTACTACGTTCTTCGACCCGGCTTTCTGGTGGAGCGCGTCGATATTCTGGGTGATGATGGTCCGCACGTGCCCGGCCCGTTCGAAGTCTGCCAGAGCCATATGCGCGCGGTTGGGCTGGGCGTTAAGGATCTGGCCGGCAAGTGGCTGGAACCACCGGAAGAATCGCTCAGGGGCAGTGCGGAACGTGCTCAGGGAGGCAACGTCCATCGGCTCATCGCGGGACCACAGGCCCGAGCCCTCCGACCGGAAGTCGGGGATGCCGGACGGGGTGGAGATGCCGGCCCCGGTCAGCACCACCCCGCGCTCCGCGTTGCGGATCAAGACCGCCGCGTCCTCAATCGCCGCGCTGAAGGCGAGTGCCGGACTGGCGGAGTCGCTCATCGAGGCAGCGCCTCCTGCCCCGTGACGAAGTCCACGATCTTCAGGATCTGGCGGGCAGTCAGGCTCTCCGGCTGGCACAGAACCGCAGGTGTCTGCACGCGCGTCGCCTGGGTGAACAGCTCCGGAGCGGGTGTCAGAGTGGTCAGGATCTCGTGTTCGAGCTTTGCCTGTACCTGGCTGGATGGCAGATGCATATCGGAGCGGATCCGGTTGTTCAGGATCACCTGGATGTTGTTCCGGGGCATCCCAAGCCCGGCAATATCTTCGATCAGCGCCCTGGCATGGATGACCGTGTTGGGCACGCCTTCGAGCACGATCAGGATCTGGTCGCAGAGCGGCAGGATCTTTTCAGCGAAAGGCTGGATTCCTGTGCCAAGGTCGAGAACCAGGAAACGGCCCAGGGCAGCAAGCTTGCGGACAGTCGCCTCGTAATTGGCAGTCTGGTTGATCAGATGCATGTCGCGCGGGCGATCGGAAGCAAGCAGCAGCTTCATGCCAGACCCGTGCTGAACCAGGGCATCACGGACCTGTTCACGGCCGATATCACTGAGCTTATTGATGCTCAGAAGATCCACCAGCCCTTTCGTGCCTGCCACACCCACATCGAGTGCCAGCGTGCCCTGACCCGGCAGCATCTCGGCTACGATCACCTCGGACTTTGTCCGCGATTGTAGGCCGGCTCCCAGGTTGACGGCGAGAGTGGTCGTGCCCAGCCCGCCTCGTGCGCCCAGGACTCCGATCACGTACCCGTGATTCTCCTCCGTGCCCGGGTGGTTGGCGGCTCTTTTCTCGCTTAGGCGGACAAGCAGGTTTTTGACCCGCATCTGCAGCTCTGCCGGGTGGGTGGGCTTGGTCAGGTAATCGTTTGCCCCCACCTCGAAGCCAACGACCTTGTCGTCGAGCTGGGTTTTGGCAGTAAACATCAAGACGGGGGTCTCCAGGGTGGAGGGATTCTGCCGCAGGCGACGCGTAACCTCATACCCGTCCATGTCAGGCATCATAATATCGAGCAGGATTAAGTCTGGATCTTCTTCGAATGCTTTTTCCAACCCCTGTTGGCCGTTGGTTGCTGCACTGATTTGGTATCCCTGACGCTGGAGCATGAGCCCTACCAACCTCAATGTGTCCAGATCGTCGTCGATAATAAGGATTTTTTCGGTCATGTAGACGGTATTCCTTCTGAAAATCTGACAACAGTCTAGCATAAAGCCGTCTACCGGGCAAGAAGATTACCATTTTGTTAGTATGCTATAATGAAGTAACAATTCGGGCGTCTACCTCGTCCGAGTGTATGCCCGGGGACACTGGTCCCCGCCCATCTGGGGATGACAGGCTTCGACGGGAGAGGCTGGTCCCGGAATGCGAGCCGAGAGGCGCCGAACTCGTAAACTCAGCGCAAAAAATCAAGTGCCAATCGCACTTCCTACGCTGCTATGCCCCTCGCTGCATAAGCGA
>DAITPI010000198.1:0-7952 GCA_036833655.1 Anaerolineales bacterium
ATGACCACCAAAATCATCCCTCCCACATTTATCACCCAGTCCGAGGAGCAGCTTGGAAAGGGGTATGACCCCAAAGTTGCGCGGGGATTGTTGCAGTTCCTCAAACCCTACTCCATACAGATGCTCGTCGCTCTGTTCTTTATGTTCATTGTCACAGCGGCTTCGGTCTCCGGTCCCTACTTTGTAAAGCTCGCCATCGATGAGGGGATCTCCAAAAACAACATCATCGCGCTGCGCAATATCGTCCTGATCTATTTTGCGGTTTCTCTTATCCAGATCGTCACCAACATTGCGCGAATCCGTTTGATGTCGCGGGTGGGACAGCACATTCTGTACGATGTCCGCATGAGGATGTTCGAGCACCTGCAGAAGCTCTCGCTCAGTTTTTACAATCGCTACAGCGTGGGACGCGTGATTACGCGCGTCATCAATGACGTGGGCACGCTGCGCGAATTCGTCACCTGGGCGACCCTGGCGATCGTGCGCGATGTGCTGGCGATCATAGGCATCCTGATTGCGATGCTCAGCCTCAATCTGCGCCTGTCGCTGCTGACGTTCACCGTGTTGCCTCTCATGATCGTGGCAACGATCCTGTTTCGCCGGACTGCGCGCCGCAATTATCGCAAGGTGCGCCCCGCGGTCTCATGGACCAACTCGGTGCTCGCGTAAAACGTCAATGCGGTACGGGTGGTCCAGGCATTCTCGCGTCAGCCTCATAACTACAGAACGTTCAAAGATTATGTCAACCGTTACTTCCTGGAGCGCAGCCTTGACGCCGCGAAGGTCGCCTCCGTATTTTCGCCCATTGTTGATGTGCTCGGCGCGATCGCAACCGCACTGGTTGTGTATCTGGGCGGTACGGCGGTGATGGGCGAGACCATCACGCCTGGCGTGCTGATCGCGTTCGTGCTCTACATTGACCGCCTCTTCGACCCGATCCGCGACTTGAGCCGTCGCTTCGACACGCTCCAGTCCACGATGGCGGGCGGGGAGCGCATTCTCGAGCTGCTCAATACGCCGGTCGAGGTCCAGGACGCCGAAGAGGCTCGCGAAATGGGGCCGATCCGCGGCGACGTGCGCTTCGAGCAGGTCTCCTTCCACTACTCGGATGATCCGGCCCTGGTCCTCGACGGGATCGATCTGGACGTCCGCGCCGGGCAGACGGTGGCTCTCGTCGGGGAAACGGGCGCGGGCAAGACCACGATCGTCAAGCTGCTGACCCGCTTCCACGACCCGACCGCCGGCAGCGTCCGCATCGACGGGGTGGACCTGCGTCGCGTGACCCAGCGATCCCTGCGGCGGCAGATGGGCATGGTGCTGCAGGACCCATTTCTGTTCAACGGCTCCGTGAAGGAAAATATCCTGTTCGGGCGGCTGGGCGCCAGCGACGACGAGGTAATTGCCGCGGCAAAAGCCGTCGGCGCGCACGACTTTGTCATGCGTCTGAAGAATGGCTACGATACGTCCGTGGAGGAGGGCGGCGCCACGCTCAGCGTGGGACAGCGACAGCTCATCTCTTTTGCCCGCGCCCTCCTGGCAGACCCGCGCATCCTCATCCTGGACGAAGCGACCTCCTCGGTCGATACACAAACGGAGCAGCTCATCCAGAAGGCGCTGATCACTCTTCTCGAAGGACGGACCTCCTTCGTTATTGCGCACCGCCTGTCCACGATCACGAATGCAGACAAGATCGTCGTGATCCACGATGGCAAGATCATCGAGCAGGGAACACATTCCGAGCTGCTGGCAATGCAGGGAATGTATTACGACCTCTATCGGACGGGATTTCAGGAGTGAAGCATCCCCGGATCACGTTTCGTGTCCATGCTATTCAGCGCATGTTTGAACGGCATGTTTCTGCAAAGAACGTCGCTCTGGCTATTGAGCTCGGCGAAACCATAGAAGATTATTCGTCAGAAATGTCGGAACCGAGCCGATTGATTCTGGGGTTTCAGGGTAAACGTGCATTTCATGTGGTGACCTCCGAGAATCCAGCGACAAACGAGGTCACAATTATCACGGTCTACCTTCCTCACTCTGAGAAATGGCACCAGGATTTCAAGAGCCGCAAACGATGATCTGCGTGATTTGCCAGGAGGCTGAAATTGTTGGGCAACGTACTTCTGTCAGTTTCGAGCGCGGCGAATTCAGGCTGGTCATAAACAGCCTGCCGGCGCGTGTCTGTCCAAATTGTGGAGAGGCATATGTAGATGAGGATGTCACCGTGCGATTGTTGCGCATTGCAGACGAGTTCTATGAGGCGGGCATCCGCGAAGACCGAACGGATTATGAGGGACTTCCTGGGGGGTAGTGCCTTTCATGGCGAGACCGCTTGTTGATACAATCGGCAGATGAAACAGCGCGTTTGCCTGTTTATCCGCAGGACTGCTTCGCTTGTTCTTATGCTGTTTGCCGCCTGTCAACCCGTCACTCCAGCAGCGTCCACTCAAATGCCGGTGCAACCTGCTGTCGTTCCAACGGGGACAGCCTCACCCGTCCCAACGATCACCCTCACTCCATCCCCCACACCGACCGTCGAAGAGCTGATCTTTCCCTACACCATCGCGGGACTCCGCCAGCATGATTTCCGGAGCGGCGATATCCATATCCGCTCCACTCTTGACAACAAGAACCAGTTCTACACCAGCTACCTGATCGACTATCCCAGCGATGGATTGACCATCACAGGAGTCATGCAGATTCCGGATGGAGAAGGACCCTTTCCGGTCATCATCATGAACCACGGGTTCTTTGCCCGAAGCGTCTATCGCTCCGGCGACGGAACGGATCGCGCCTCGCCTTATCTGGCGGAGCATGGCTACATTACCCTGGCGCCGGATTATCGCAGCTGGGGCGATTCGGATATCGGTCCGAGCTTCTTCTATTCTGGTTTGGCGATCGATGTGATCAATCTCATCAACGCGATTCCCTCGATCGAACAAGCGGATCCGGAGCGTGTCGGCATGTGGGGTCATAGCATGGGTGGAGGCGTGACGATCAAAGTGCTCACCGTCGATCCCCGCGTGAAAGCGGCTGTGCTGTACTCCCCCGTTAGCGCAGATTTTGCGGATGTCATCGAGCGCTGGGGGCCTGGCTGCTTTGGCGATATCGCCCAGGGTGAGCTCATCCTTGGCTGCAATTCCTCCGACGTGATCCCGGCTGACCTGCCGCAGAACTTGCAGGATGCGTACCGTTTTGCCGCCGCCGACCCGGATACTCTCAAGGAACTCTCGGCGTTCTATCACCTGGACTCGGTGACTGCTCCGGTGCAGATCCATTACGGCACTGAGGATGGAAATTTCCTGAGTGGCACTCCGCCGCAGTGGTCGGTGAAGCTGACGCAGGGCCTGCGCGATGCCGGTAAACAAGCCGAGCTCTATCAGTATGAGGGGGAAGGTCATTCCTTTATTGGCCAGCCCTGGTTCGACTTCATGGGGCGCACGTTGAGGTTCTTTGATAAGTATGTGAAGAATGCAGAATAGTCGTATTGGAGTTTAGTGATGAACAATGTTCGCCCACATTTGACGCTGCTGACCGAAGAACAGAAGCAGGACATCCACCGCTACACGGTCCGGCTCCTCGCCAGTACCGGCGTGCGCGTCGACTCGCCGTCCGCCCTGGAGATGCTGCGCAGGAGAGTTGGTGATTCGATGGTCGATGGCCGGACGGTGCGCTTTCCGGAGGAGCTTGTGCATTGGGCGATCCAGTCGGCTCCCTCGCAGATCCGGGTCTACAATCGCCGCGGAGATCCGCAATTCACGATCGGTGGGGCAGGGGACCGGATCCGTTTTGGGATCGGGGTTACGGCACTCTATTATCAGGACCCGGTCACCGATACGCCCGAGCTTTTCCAGCGCAGGCACATGCAGGATATGGTCCGGCTCGGCAATAAGCTTCCTCATTACGATGTGATCTCGACGATCGGCATCGTGCGCGAGGTGCCTGAGCATCTGACCGACCTGTATGGGAGCCTGGAGCATTTTGCCAATGGGATCAAGCCGCTGGTGTTGCTGTGTTCCGACGAGCACCAGTTTGACAAGGTCATGCAGATGTTCGAGCTGCTTCACGGCGCGGATCTTGGCGAGAAGCCATTCATCATCCCATACTTCAACCCCGTCTCACCGCTGGTGATGAACGCCGGCACTGTGGACAAAATGAAGATTGCCATCGAGCGCGGCTTGCCGGTCATCGTCTCGAATTACAGCATGTCCGGCGCGACCACGCCGATCACACCTGCCGGGACCATTGCAGTGTTACTGGCGGAGCTGCTCGCAGGCCTCGTCATTGGGCAGCTGTTCAGGGAAGGCGCGCCAATGCTGCTCGGGATGCTCCCCGTCTATTTCGACATGAAAACGCTGATGAACTTCTACGACCCGCAGAGCATCCTGGTTAATCTGGCTTGCGCGGAGATGATGGAATTCTATGACGTGCCCCACTGTGGCACATCCGGCAGCGGCACCGGCTGGGGCATGGACCTGCTCGCCGCGGAGACGTACTGGATGAACACCCTGACGTTCTCTCTCACCAAGGGCGGCCTGGCGCCATTCGTGGGCGATACCCTCGGGTCCAAAGCCATCTCGCCGCTGACCTTCATCTACTGTCACGAGATCATTGATCAGGCTCTACGATTTGCCAGCGGATTCCAGCTGGACGATATACATGTGGGCCTGGAAGAAATCCATAAGGTGGGTGCGGGAAAGAGCTATGTTGCAGCGCCAACCACGCTCAAGAAATACAAGACCGGTTACTACGTCAATCCGATCTTTCCGCGCTGGAGCATGGAGAAATGGATCGAGGCAGGTCAGCCACACGTGCAGAAGAAGCTGAGCGATTACGCGGTAGAGTTCTTGAAAGATCTGCCTGCGCCGGAAGATCACGAAGAGCTGATGCGCAAAGGAGAAGAATTCATCACTCGCCAGCTAACTAAAACAGCGAGGAAGTAAAAACAAGGAGTGAGCAGTTTCGCTTGACACGCCCTTCGGCGGGTGATAGACTCTCACCATAGTAGTCAAATTCTCTTACGAAAGGAGGCACGAAAAAATGAAATCCATCTTGTCGTCCAGGCAACGTGTTTTGAGCGCGCCTCCTAAAGGTGAATCGTAGGAACGACTTCAGTCGTTGTCGTTTGATATCCACCGCAGGTGTGCTCGCACCCTGCGGTTTTTCTTTTAACGCGGGGTGTAATCTGGACCTGTCAGGCAGGTTTTACCTTCCAGTCAGGGTCTCTCACCGATCAAGGCTAAATTTAAAAATGAGCAAAAATCAACTGAACCAGTTGTACGACGAACTGGATGAAGCATATGCCGATGACCTTGCGTCCATGCCGGGGCGCACCTCCAAAAAGCGCGAGTCGAAGCGGCGCGAAATGGATGCGCGTCTTTTTGTGCGTGCCCAGGACGCCGCGGGCGAGTTCAAATTTACTTACAAAGCTGCCCGCTTCGAGGAAGCCTGGTTGCTGGATTCCCTCAACGAGATTGCCGGCCAGCAACTCATCTCAGATGTCCTGCGCAAGATCAAGGCGGGGAAGGAAGCCTCGATTTACCTGTGCCGATCCGGTGCTTCCTTCGAGGTGCCTCTCCTGGCCGCCAAGGTATATCGTCCGCGCATGCTACGAAACCTGAAGAACGATGCCATCTATCGTACCGGTCGCACCGATCTGGATGAGGATGGCACAGCACTCTACCGTGAGGCAGACGTCAATGCAATCCTGAAGAGGACCAAATATGGAGAAGAGCTTCGTCACACCTCCTGGATCGCATACGAATTCAAAACGCTCGAAAAACTCTACGAAGTTGGGGCTGACGTGCCCAGACCGTATGCCATGCTCAAGAATTCCATCATGATGGAGTATATTGGCGACGATGGCATTCCCGCGCCGACTCTCAACTCTGTAACTCTCGGTCGCGATGAGGCACGTCAACTCTTCGATCGCGTCATTCGAAATATCGACCTGCTTCTGTTGCATGAGCGCATCCACGGCGATTTGTCCGCTTACAACATCCTGTACTGGGACGGCGATGTCACCCTGATCGACTTCCCGCAGGTGGTCGCCCCGGAAGGCAATCCTGCTGCCTGGACGATCTTCCAACGAGACGTGACCCGCATCTGCCAGTATTTTGCCTCCCAGGGACTCCGAACGAATGCGCGGCAGCTGGCAGCGGATCTTTGGACATCACACGGGCACCAGATCACCAAAGAGGTCCACCCAGGCGATCTCGATCCTGATAAGAAGGAAGACCGGCGCCTGTGGGAGAGGCAAACATCGACTCGCTAAAGACATCCCGAAGGACCTGGCAAATCCTTCGGGATGCAACTGAATACTGCTTACTGATCGCTGTCCCTGCCTACCGGAACTTCCCCCATAAGCCGTAGCCTTCGTTCCTGCGTTTCTCGCGGCGCTCATGCTGCTCATGGATCTGTTCCACATGATCGGCTTTCTCGTGAGTCGCGGCCTCCAGCCACAGCCGGCCCTTTTCGGCGGTCGCGTGGCTGCCCGCGCCGTACGCTCCGGTTTTGGTGTCATCATCCCAGGGAGGGTTTGCTACGAGCGCTCCGCCCTCGATCCAATCCATGTAGTAATCCGCGGTGGAGACGAAATCCATCTCGTCCACGACGCGCTCCATGTGACAGAGGTCCGGGCGAAGGTGGAGCAAATACGATGTCTCCAGCTCACACGCATGTCCCATGCCTCCGATCGGGGAGGTCCGGTATTTCTGCAATGCCTCCGCGCCGATCCGGCCGGACGTGTGCAGCCAGGTCGTCGCACAGAAGATCCGCCGGTGGCGTTCTCCCGCGTACTTCACGACATTGACCAGGAAGGATGTATTGCCGCCGTGCCCGCTCATCAGGTAAAAGCGGTCGAAGCCCCGCGCGACGAGCGCGTCGACGACCGCCAGCCAGAAATCCTCGAATGCGCGGCCCCCGGCATTGAGCGTCGCTGCAAATGAAGCGCGATGAGTGCTGACGCCATACGGCATAACCGGTAAAGCAAAACTGCGTGTAGGCAACAGGCTGGTTGTGCCCTGTGCAATGGAATCGATAATGAGGGTATCCACCGAGAGGGGCAGGTGGTAGCCGTGCTGTTCTGTGTGCCCGATCGGGATCAGGATGACTTTGCCGCGCGCGGAATCCGGTGGCAACGGGTTTGTGGAGGAATATTGCGTTGGATGCGGAAGGCGCAAACACGATGTGGAAAGCCCCTGGAGGAAGAACGATTGCGGATCCATTCCAGCGGGCGCCAGACAATAGACGCGTGAGAAGCCATCGTCCCGTAGACTATCGAGGAGATTGGCGATATAGGGAAGCAACACCGGTTCAGGGACTTCCAGCCCGCTGCCTCGCCAGCCAAATGGGAAGGACGGCAGGATCCCGATCCGGGCCGGACCGCTCAGCTGGCTCGCGAGCCGGTCGAGATCGTAGTCGGCGCCAAGTGGCAAAACCAGGGGCGTATCGCGTGGCAGTTGCGCAACCGCGTCCCAGGTAAGCTCATCATAGTTGAAGAATCTCGTCATCGTGGTCTCCTCAGCCGACTTTGATCTTGCGTGTAGCCAATTAATCGACACATATTTTTGATTTTTTCCTTCTATTACTCAAACAGCAAAAGCCCGGAATTCGTCTACATATTTCACCAGGACGGGAGCGAGATCCCGGCCTGTGAAGCGGGTAACCATAAACGCATCGTCAGCGCCATACTCGTTCTGCAGCCCAAACAGGCTTGCCTTTTCAAATCCAAAACGCCGGTAGTAGCGCGGATCGCCGAGCACTACACAAAAGTCATAACCCAGTTCCCGGCAGCAGCGCAAGCCCTCGCTGATGAGCTGCGAGCCAATGCCCCGGGATTGGATCGCTGGAAGAACAGCGACCGGCGCCAGCCCAATTCCCTTTGCCTCCAGCGGTGGGGTAGTGGAGACAGGGCTGAACAGGATATGACCAAGCACGTTCTCGCCCTCTAC
>DAITPI010000199.1:0-7940 GCA_036833655.1 Anaerolineales bacterium
ATGCCAGCTATCTCAACGGGGCGAACTTCCTCGAAGCCCTGAACTACCGCATGGGCGACGATGCCTTCTACCAGTTCCTGCAGGACTATGCCACCCGTTACGGGCGGACCCGCGCCACAGCCTCTGACTTCTTCGCCGTGGCGCGCCAGCACACCACAGAAGATATCTCGGATTTGATCAACGCGTACTTTGAGAAGAGTTACTAAATCGAGAGTCTGGTAGGTCAGGCTGAAAGCCTGACAGTTAAGACAGGCCCGCCCTCTAGCCGGACAATACAAAATGAAAGAGCGAGCCACTTTTGCAGGCTCGCCCTTTTTTATTCTATGAAGTTTTTAGAGGACCGTCTGCTCTACGCTTTCTTGTCGAACCTCACCATGGCTGTAAAAGCGATCTTCCTGGTGCTGATCGGTCGCATGATCTCCCACTCGATATCCAGCATAGGCATCAACGCATCGTTCTTGACGCCCAGCCACAGGACAGGCGTATCTTCATTCTCCTTTGCCGGGCGCAAATTGATCTCGACCTTTTCCGGGTCTTCGCCGAGAGCCTCCATTGCCACTTCCGCGTATGCTGGCTTGTTGAAGGCGGCTGCAAAATCTGCGCCTTCGACGCCCGCGGGATGACTCTGCGCGGCGTGGATCGCTTCCTCGCGGAAGTCACGGATCAACAGCCGGGACTTCTTCGAGCCAATAAAGTACGAGATCTCATTCTGTTGGTTGGATTCGGCAGGGAGGAGGGCGCGCGGCCCTTGCAAGTGGATTTGAACGTTGCCCCGATAGAGGATGTTTTCATTAAATAACATGTCTGCTCTCCAATACTAGTTTTCAGGATCACCGACCTATAATTTAGAACATTTGTTCTAATTTGTCAAGAGCCAGATTAGAACTTGCTGATGAATCTTTGTCTGATACAATCCTCCACTAGCAAGACCCTACAGGTCTTGCCTTTTAGAGCGAAGAATTGGTCGGATAAGAAATCTATTCCTGAAACATAAGGTCGATTTCCAAAAAAAGACCTTTGGGGTCTCTCCTGCATGGAACTTGAACATACTCACATAAACACCAACGGCATTCGCCTGCATGTCGTCCAGGCGGGCCCTAAAAGCGGAACGCCCGTCCTGTTGCTGCATGGCTTCCCCGAATTCTGGTATGGATGGCGCAAACAGATTCCTGCCCTTGTCGCAGCCGGTTGTCGTGTGATCGTGCCCGATCAACGTGGCTATAACCTGAGTGACAAGCCGAAGGCTATACAAGCCTATTGCATAGAGACCCTGGCTGAAGATATTGTCGGATTGATCCAGGCGCTGGACTATCAAAAGGTAAATCTAGTTGGCCATGACTGGGGCGCGGTCGTCGGCTGGATGGTGGGGATCAAATATTCGGAGAGGCTGCATCGCCTGGGGATCATCAATGTCCCTCACCCCGCGGTGATGAAACGCTTTTTGCAGCGTGACTTCGAGCAGATGCGCCGCTCCCTGTATGCAGTCTTCTTCCAGTTGCCGTGGCTGCCAGAGACGATCCTGAGGATCGGCAACTGGCGCCTGGCTGCTCTGGGCATGCGCGGCAGTGCACGATATAACGCGTTTACGAATGAAGACATCCGGAAGTACAAGGAAGCCTGGTCCCAGCCCGGGGCGATGACAGCCATGCTGAACTGGTACCGCGCTGCGGCGCGTTCGCAGGCGGCGATCACAAATGGAATGCGAGTGCCGGTGCGAACGCTGATCCTGTGGGGCGTGAAAGACTCTGCCCTTTCTCGTCGCATGGCGCGCCCCAGCCTGGATTACTGCGATGACGGTAACCTGGTATTCTTCCCCGATGCCACGCACTGGGTACAACATGAAGAGGCGGAAGAGATCAACCGCCAGTTGCTGGCGCTGATTTCCACCTGAAATTCGATTCTGATAAGAGAGTTATTTTCCGATCACTGCCTGGCTGCGCGCCCGCAGAGCAGACAGCTTCTGCTTGAGGCTCGCCAGCGTGCTCTCGCTTTTCTCGATGCGTTCGCGCTCCGAGCGAACATAGCGCGTATACGGAGTGATGCCCTCTTTCAACCGCTCTACGGCTTGGCCCGCTTCCTTGTTGAATTGCGTCGTCAATGTATCGCTCAGGTTGGTACGCAGGGTCGTCATCTTTTCCTGGAATTTGTCCTTGGCTTGCTTGCGCTTATACGGGATGACGAAAAAGCCGACGATTGCCAGCGTGCCCGCTGCGAGGATGCCGGTGATGTCCAGGCTCGAGGAGAGCACTGCGGCGGTCACCAGGGCGCCGAGCCCCACCGCGCCTACCTCCAGGAGAGCGGTCTGCGCCACGGCGGTCTCCACACTGGCTGCCAGCTCACGCGCTTCCTTTTCACGGTCATAGCTCTCGACGATCCGCTGCACCGTTTTCCCCATCGTATCCACCAATTCACGGCGGCGCATCTCACGCGGCTCGATGCCCTCGCCCACGATGTGCTCGGTATGCAGGGCTTTGCGGCGCTGCACGTAGGTCATCACCCTCTGCCATTCCTGCAGGTCCTTCTGCACCAGCCAGTCGATCATGCGTTGCACGTGGTCTTCGATCTGCTGCGGGATATCCATCAGCACTTTCTTCTCGAACTCGGCACGCACCTTATCGCCGCGCATCAGCTCCTGGATGTTGCTGAGCCGCATGGTCGTATCGAAGAAGTCGAGGCCGCGCTTCTCGAGACGGTGGAGGATATTTTCTATTTCCGCCAGCCGGGGCTGGAGCTCGTTCTTGAGATCCCGCTCGTAGTCGGAGACGGTGGCTTCCAGGGAAGAGGCGGTCTGCAGATCTTCCTTGAGGTCTGCCGACTGGTTCTGGTTGACGCTCGCTGCCTGCGTGACGATCTTCTCTGCCACGCCCAGCGGATTGTTGAACTTGAGCTGCAGGCGCCTGGTATCGTCGAGGGTGGCGGTGATGTACTGCTCCAGTGCCTCGAGCCCGCTGGCTGCCCGCAGCCCGGCGCGCTTCTCCGGGTCCGGCTCGCTGACGGCGCGTTGCGCCAGCCTGGCGGAGACCGGGAAGAATTCAGGGATATCCCCCAGGACCGCGCTGGCATGCTTCAAGACGAAGGAGCGCACTTCGTTGAGCGCCGTCTCCTCCTCGATAATATCCGCCTTGTTCAGCGCAAAGATCACCTTCTTGCCCCAGGCGACGATCCGTTGCAGGAACTGGCGCTCGCTCTCCGTAAGGGGATGGTCAGCGGAGGTGATGAACAGGATCAGGTCGCTGCGCGGCACAAATTCGTCGGTCAGGCGCTCGTGATAACGGATGACCGCGTTCGTGCCCGGTGTGTCCACGATATTCAGCTCTTTCAACAAAGGCAGTGGATGGGTATAAATGCCGAAGTTCTCGTCCACGACCTGCTCGGCAGCCTGCTCTCCCCATTTGACAAGCGTGACTCGCGACGTGGTGGGCGTGGCGCCTTCGGCGAGCACCCTTTCCCCCAGCATGGCATTGACCAGCGCGCTCTTCCCGGCATTGAACTCGCCCACCACCACCAGCAGGAATAGCTCATCGAGCTGCAGGATGGCATCCTGCAATGTGGCAAGCGCCTCGCGCGGCGCATCGATCTCTGCCAGCGCGAGCCGGATCTCTGCCAGCGCTTCTTTTTCCTCGCGCAGGAACTGGGCTTGTTGAGCGGTCAGCATAGATTGGCGCATAAATTCTCCTCACAACGGCCGGAAACTCTCCACCTTTGCACAAAGTGAGAGGCACTTTTCTTAACGTATGGCTGTACAATTGTATTATGAATCGTCCCTTTGTGTTCATCAATGTAGCGATGACCGCGGACGGCAAAATAGACACATTCCAGCGCAAGGGAGCTGCCATCTCGTCGCCGCGCGATAAGGAACGCGTCGATGGGCTGCGCGCCGGCGTCGACGCGGTGATGGTCGGGGGGCGGACCCTGCTCGAGGAAGACCCCAGGCTGACGGTCAAATCGGAGGAATTGCGCGCCGAGCGCGTGCTCAGCGGGCTCTCTCCCAATCCGATCAAAGTGGGGGTCGTCAGCGAGGCAAAGCTCAAGCCGGATTCCCGGTTCCTGACATCCGGACCAGCCGATATCGTAATATTTACCACACGCCGGACATCTAAGAGATACCTTTCTCTCCTGACGTCGCGCCACGTGGACGTGTATGTGGACGAGGGAGAAAAGGTCAATCTGAAACGCGCATTAGCCACCCTGAAGGATCTTGGCGTCCAGCGCCTGATGGTGGAAGGTGGCAGTACTCTCAATTTTGAACTGTTGCGGCTGGGGCTGGTGGATGAAGTCACGGTATACGTTGCGCCAATGATTTTTGGGGGCGATTCGGCTCCTACCCTGGCAGCCGGCGCCGGCCTGGAACGAAGCGCAGCAATCCCATTGAAACTGATCGAAGTTGAAGAATGGGACGAGGGTGGCGTGTTACTTAAATATCAATTACGAGGTGAAGATGACAACAACCATGCATGAGAAGTTTGATGTCCTCCTGGAAACGGAGGGCGACCATGAATGTGAGGGGCTGGGGCGGGATAAGGTCTGTGTGCGGGTGGTCGCCATGGCAGAATTGCCGACCCGCTTTGGCCAGTTCCATATTGTGGCATTTGAAAACAACAAGGATGGCAAGGAGCATGTTGCCATCACCAAGGGCGATGTGATCGGCGCCTCCAATGTGCCGGTGCGTCTGCACTCGGAGTGTCTGACGGGCGACGTGGTCGGCTCGCTGCGCTGCGATTGCCGTGACCAGCTCGAAGCGGCCCTGAAGAAGATCGGACAGCTGGAACGCGGCGTGGTGCTGTACCTGCGCCAGGAGGGTCGCGGTATCGGTCTGATCAACAAGATCCGCGCTTACAGCCTGCAGGATGAGGGGCTGGATACGGTGGAAGCGAATCTCGCGCTGGGTTTCCGTGACGACGAGCGCGACTACGCGGTCGCGGCGCACATGCTGATGTCGCTCAAGATCGAGTCGATCCAGCTGATGACCAACAACCCGAAGAAGATCGACCAGCTGACGCGATATGGCATTCGCGTCAATGGACGTATTCCGCATATCATGGAGCCCAACGAGCATAACCGCTTTTATCTCGAGACGAAGGCAGCCAAGTCCGGTCATATGATCGATTTTTACGGGCACGAGCATTTGCCCGAACAGTCCGACCCGCCCATCGTCGAAGGGATGAGCCAATCTCAATTTGAGGAGATCAATGAGTAGAACCATTGTGATCACCGGCGCCACCGGCGCACTCGGCAACAAGACGGCCTATGCCTTTGCGGGCCGCGGCGACTCGCTGGTCCTGCTGGACAACGATCAGGGAAAACTCGATGCACTGACGCGGGACCTGGACCTCCCCGCCGACCGGCTACATGCCGAGGTGCTCGATCTGCGCAAGGCCGAAGCGGTGGGCGCGACGGCCGAGGCGGTCGCCGCCAAATTCGGCGCGGTGCACGGGCTGATCCATCTCGTCGGCGGCTGGGTGGGGGGCAAGACGCTGATCGAGGGTGACCCAAAGGATCTGGAGTTCATGCTCAGCCAGCATGTGTGGACGACGTTCAATTTGTTCAAGGTGTTTGCGCCCCAGCTGTCAGAACATGGCTGGGGACGCGTCATCGTTGTTTCTGCCTCCACGGTCCCAAACCCGCCCGGGAAAACCGGAATCTATACCGCGGCAAAAGCCGCCCAGGAGAACCTGGTCCTGACCCTCGCTGCCGAGCTGAAAGAAGAGGGCGTGACCGCCAATATCATTCAGGTGCGTGCCATCGACGTGGAGCGGAAAGGTACCGGCACCACGCCGGAAGAAATTGTCGCGGCGATGCTGTATCTCTTCTCCGACGAAGCGGCGAAGATCAACGGGGTGAGGCTGCCGCTGTATTGATCGGAGTCTTTTGCGCAGTGCTATTCGCTCTGCCGGGTCTGAGACCCGGCGGGAGCATGGGCGGGAATGTAGCAGCAACAAAAGGAGACCTCTGAATTTTCAGAGGTCTCCTTTGCTTCCTTAGTATCCTTAGGAACTACGGCTCACTGATCTGAATCCAATCCATCTCGATCAGGATGGGCAGTACGTTGAAGGACGAGACCGAGACACCCACCTGGCCGGAGCGAAGTCCGTAGCGATTTTCTTTAATGGAAGTCACTTCATCGCTGTTGATATACAGGGTCAGCTCATTGTCGTCGCAGACAATGCCATATTCGTTGACCTCCATGCCCTGCTTGATGGCAAGGGAGCCACCGTTGGCGATGGTGCTGTAGGCAATATCCCCGTTGCTTTTGACTTCGCCATACAGGATATCGTACACACCGCTGTTGGCAATATTGAACTCGTACCAGCCTACATCCGGGTTATAGCGGCAGATCAGACTGATAGAGTTGTTGTTCCTGCCCCGGTTATCGGCACGCACATCCAGCCTGACGTTCTCATAATCAAAGGCATTGTAAAACAGATAGTAATACAAATACTTGCTCTCGAAATCCCAGACGAGCTTGCCATCACTGGCTTCCACGGTCACTTTATCGGGATCTGCATCGGCCGAGCCGGTCACGGTCAGGATATCCCAATCCGCGGTGAGCGGGTTATCGAACTCTTCCGTAAAGAACTGTTGTGCCTGCGGCTCGGGGGCCGGGGGCTCTTCGGTCGGCAGAGGCGCTTCCGTCGGCGGGACCTCGGTAGGCTGCGGTGGAGGCTGCGTTGGCTGGACTTGAACGGGTTGGGTGGGTGGGGGAGCCTGCGTGGGCTCCGCTGCCCCTCCGACAGCAGAACAGGCCAACCCTACGACGGCGAGCAATGAAACAAAAAAGAGCAGAGGTCGTAACGTCTTCATGCAATTCTCCTTTGGTGGATGATGAATTTGCCGTAGTATAGCACGCGCGAATTGAAATATGGATGAGGCAGGATTACACTTTCCCTACAAAACAGCCGCTTTTTTCAAGCCTTCTATGGTACATTCACTCGCATTATGCCTACTCTTGCCATCATCCTTCTTCTTACCTCTGCTTCCCTGCATGCTGTCTGGAACCTGCTGCTGAAGCGATCCCAGGAGAAATATATTACGATGGGCTGGCAGGTGATCCTGAGCGGGGCCCTTGCTCTTTTCTTGCTTTTATTTACCGGATTGCCACCCCGTTCCATGTGGCTGTTTGCGTTGATCAGCATGGCGCTGGAGGCGGTTTACTTCATCCTGCTTTCCAACGCCTACAGCGACCACGATTTTTCCCTGGTCTACCCGATCGCCCGCGGCACGGCCCCGGCTTTCCTGATGCTGTGGTCGGTGCTGTTCCTGAATGAGAAGCTAACGCCAGCGGGCGTGCTGGGAGTTGGCATGATCGTGGGGGGCATGGTCATTATCGGTGCAACCAGTCTGATCCAGAACCGGGGCAGCAGACTACATGTCCGGGGTGTGCTGGTGGCGCTCTCGGTGGCGCTGATCATCTCCCTGTACACGCTGATCGATGGGACGGCTGTCAAGCATGGTCCCCCGCTGCCCTATGCCCTGACCATGTTCCTGTTCGTGCCTCTTTTGACTACGACGTACAACATCCGCCGCTTTGGCTGGCAGCCCTTCCTGGCCGCCTGGAAGGGACCGCGCATCCCGCTCATCCTGACGGCGGTGCTGGGCGTTGTGGCGTATCTGCTGGCGCTGATCGCTTACTCGTTCGCGCCGCTGAGTTATTCGGGCGCGATCCGTGAGGTCAGCGTGGTCCTGGGCGCGTTCCTGGGCTGGCGCTTCCTGGAAGAACCAATGGGCGGCACGCGTGTGCTCGGCTCGATTACTATTTTTGCGGGGATCTTAGTGATTGCGATCTTTGCCTAACAGGCTGTCGGGGAACCCGATCTGTATTCTTTCCTTCACCGCGATGCACGCGAAGACCGCAAAGAAACCCTTTAGAACCTGGCGTGCCTGGCGCCCTCACCTAGTATAGAGAATAAGAAGAGAGGTACCCTCTGTGTACAAGAGCCAAA
>DAITPI010000200.1:0-7860 GCA_036833655.1 Anaerolineales bacterium
GACAGGAGTTTTGAGGGTCAGACATTCGATGTTCTCTTCTTCATGCCGGTCGGCAGCCTGGTGCAGCGCCTCGAAGCTGACATCCGATTGTGCCAGTAAATCACGTAATTCATCGTAGCGGATGGCTAACGTTTCCACGGGTCCGCTCTCCGCGGCGCGGACCGACGCCGTGCTCTTGCCGTGATGGAAGAAGGCGATCTCGCCGAAATACTTACCCGGACCCAGCTGCGCAATGATGACGTCCGACTGGTTGGGGCGCGGCAGGATGATCTCCACAATGCCTCTGGAGACAATGTAGAATTTGTCGTTATCCTTACCTTCGGTGAGGATCATCGCGCCTGGTTCATACTCGCGTGCTGTGAACTTGTGCGTGGCAGCCAGCAATTGATCATGGGTCAGATTGGGCAGCACCTGTGCTACATATTCGTTGACAATCTCGCCGTCCGCGATCAGTGCCGTTCGATGGGCGTGCCTGGCGAGGCTGCTATCGTGCGTGACGATGATGACCGTTTTCCCCTCCGCGACCAGTTGATTGAAGAGGTCGAACATGGCGGCAGCGGTCTTGGAATCCAGGTTGCCGGTCGGCTCATCGGCAATGATGAGCGGCGGGTCGTTCGCCAGGGCGCGGGCCATGGCAGCCCGCTGCTGCTGCCCACCCGAGACCATGCTCGGAAGTTTATCCATGTGGTCCGCAAGACCCACGATTTCCAGCAGGTGCTGCGCTCGTTCGTGCCGCTCGCGTGGCCTGAATTTTCCCGCGAGGTCCATCGGCAGGACCACATTCTGTTTCAGGGTCAGCGCTGGCAACAGCTGGAAAAACTGGAAGATGATGCCCAGGTTCTCGCCGCGCCAACCCGCCAGCTGATTCTCTGTCATTTCATGAATCGGCGTGCCGTTGACATGCACTTCCCCCGTGGTGGGACGGTCGATCCCGGTGATCATGTTCAGCAATGTGCTCTTGCCGCTTCCTGATTTTCCAATAATGCTGACGAACTCGCCTGCACCGATGCAGAGGTCAATCTCTTTGAGGGCGTGATAATCTCCGGCGGCGCTCTTATAGTATTTGTCCACGCGGCGCAGGTCGATCATGGGTGATTCTGGTTTTCCGTTATTGGGCAAAAGAGACATGATATTTCTCCGCACCCGTTGCCAGTATTGATGCCCAGCCTGACACCAATGCTGGTACCGGTCTTACTTAATCCTGGGTCTCAAAGACCACGCTGGCGGTCATTCCCCAGCGCATGGCGGGATGGACTTCGTCCAGGAGAACGCTGACCTCGTAGGTTACGTCGCCCTGGTTCTCGGTGTAGGTTGTCTCTATGGACAGGATCAGACCTTTCAGTTCCTTGCCTGGCAGGGCATCCAGAGCCACAGTCACGGGCTGGCCCTCTTCCAGCTGCACCACGTCGATCTCCGTCAGGTCGGTGGTCTTCACCAGCCAGTCCGAGAAATCCGCCACCGTCACGGCCACATCACCGGTCTTGACCGAGTTGCCGGCTTTGGCGGGCAGGTCGGCGATCACACCATCGAAGGGAGCCACGACCGTGAGGGAGGCGAGCCTTGTCCGGGCGACGTTCAGCTCGGCTTCCCGCAGCGCCAGTTGCTGGGTATCTACGCCGTTATCCTTCATCCGGTCGTACTTGCGCTGCGCTGCCTCCATCTTTGCTTTCTTGAGAGCCAGGTCATTTTCCGCTTCGGTGATCCAGACCTTGGGCGCCGGTCCCTTGGAGAATTTCGTCCGGATCCGATAGTCATAGCCTTTGCGGGTGTTAATGTAGTACAGGAAAGATTCCGAGATCGGCACCTTCTTGGAGTACTTGAGATAACTCAGATATTGCTCGGCCTCCCTGAAATCCTCCTTCGCCTCCTTGAGATCGATCACCGCCTGCGCCAGATCCCCGCTGGAGGAGTTGAGCAGATCGTTGAGCGCCTTCTCCGCGTTTGCCAGCTCGAGCTGGGCAGCAGCGTAGCTGGCATCGGAGACGCCTCCCACGCGGACGAGTGTCTCATCCTTCTTCACCGTCTGGCCCTCCTTGACGAGCACTTCGCTGACTATACCGCTGGTGGTGAAGACGATCTCGCCGTACTGGATCGGCTCGAGGCGCCCCTCAGCAGTGATTGTGTTGTCGGCAATGACGGTGGGAATGACTTCCGGCGTCGCCGTCGGGTTACCGACTCCGGAACAGGCGGTGGAGAGTAGAACGATACATGTCAACGTGATCAATAATTTGTGGTTCATGGTCTTTTACCTCCGCGAATATCCTTATTCTAATCATACTTTTCCCAAAAAGAGACTCCCCCTGTCGAAGGGGGAGTCTTTACACTGTCCGAGTGGACAGTGTCCACAAGCAGTCCGTTCGCTATGGCCCCTTTTGCCGGATGTACTGGCTGACATCCACGTTATAGTGAATCTCTTCCAGTGTGAACGTTGCCCAGGGCTTGCCCTGATCCATCCAGGTTGCGGTGCCAACGGCATCCAGCTTGCTTCCCTCCAGCTTTGTACCTTCCACGTTTCGGGTGATCCACAAGATCTTCTTTGCCTGCGGACCTGAGTCCCGGTAGCGCATCGCTTCCATGGAATCGAGCAAGCCTGTCTCAGGGTTGAAGCGCATGACGAAGTTTTCTTCCCTGTCTTCAAAGGGCACAAAGAGTAGGGCGGTATTTTCATCTACCGGCTCCCAGCGGACGCGCCGGTCGGTAACCCAGATGGACGGGAACCAGGTTGCTTCTGCCCAGACGGCGAGGTTCGCAGCCTGGTTGGTGCTGGCGTCGTTGTCGATGGTGGCGCCAACCGGAGGCTCGAACAAGCTCCTGCCATCCACATAGCGCTCGTTGACCTTCATGACCGGCAAGCCGAACCAGGTTGCTTCGAAGTAGTGACGGTAGCCCTTGCCCGCCTCATGCACGAATAGGAAACGCGCGGGCAGCCTGACGCCGAATGGGGCGATGGAGGCGCGGCCCTTGATGACAGTCGTTTCGATCACAGGAATCTCGTCGCCATACACTGTTCTGTAGAAACGCTCCACGGGCGCGGGCAAGCCGGCAGGCAACGGAACGGTCCTGATCTCGCCCGTCGTCCCGGGATAGGGGGAAAACGGTCCGGGTTTGATCTGGAACCCCAGCCAGGCGATCAAGGTCAAGGCAGCGAGGATACAGATCACGATAATCATGATTCTCATGTCATATTCCATTTCGAGAGACGGTCTATAGTTTTGTTGGCTTCCGCCAGTTGATAGCAATGATGTAGAGTAGCGCAACTTCAAGCAGGATCTGGGCGATCTTGGACACGAGTCCGCCCGGAGAGAACATCACAGCAGGTCGATCCTGGTACAGGTTGAAGAAGAACAGCACGACCATAGCATTGATGAATGCTCCGAAGAGCAGCAGCCAGCGATTGCGCAGAAGAATAAGCAAACCACCGAG
Source organism: Anaerolineales bacterium (assembly GCA_036833655.1). GTDB lineage: Bacteria > Chloroflexota > Anaerolineae > Anaerolineales > Villigracilaceae > Defluviilinea. The sequence continues at coordinate 3,424 of DAITPI010000200.1, forward strand.
CAGATAGCACGTTGCCGCAACATAGATGATGGCGGCCGGCTTTTCGTCCATTTGCAGGTCGCCCACGCCAAGGAGATTCAGCGCCATCAAGACGTAGGAAAGTGCTGCCACCAGTGCCAGCGCGACGGCTGCCCCCAGGATACGGGTGTGATTCGTGGATGGAAGGGTATTCATGTCGACCTCAATTCGCGACAGGCAAGCTTTGCCGTTGCATTTGTGGCTCCTCCGCGATATTGCGGAACAGCACAACTGTGAAACGGATGGCGAATAACGTCAAAATGGCAAAAGACACCACGAAGCCAATGAATTGCCCGATGTTCATCAGTCCGGCAATCTGCTGCGCAATGCCCATCACAAGCAGCGAAGATCCCAACGCATCGATAAAAATCAGCAGAACCGATGCCAGGAGATAGCCAAGAGGCTCGTCTCTGCGCAGGAGGACTCCTGCGCTGACCAGCACCGGGGCAATGATGCCCATGTCGAGCGCAAAGGTGATTATTGTTGTGTAACTTGCCAACTCTTGTGGAACCCCGCCGGCCAGCAGGGCAGGCAGGATGCTGAGGAACAGCCAGATGCAGAACAGCGCGATCCCCGAGATGATAAAGAACAGGGAAATAGCGTTACGCGGTAGACGCCCCGAGAACAGGTTGGGGAATGCTTGCAGATCGAACGACAGGAGCAGACTGATCGACGCCAGGAAGGTGACTAGCGTGATGAGAATGTAGATGAGGAACAGATTGTTGTACGCGGCCCCAATGGCAAGCGATCCATAGTTGTACAGGAAGAACAGGAGCATGCCAGCCAACGCGATCTTGCCGCCTCGCGAGCGGCGCATAAAGAGCCCGAAAGAAAACAGCAGGAGCGGAATACCTGCAACCAGCGTGAACGCGTCGCTTACCCGGTACCCCACGGCGGCGAGCGGAGTATCGTACCGGTACAGCCCTTTCCCATAAATTTGAACTGTATCGCCGCGTAATGTAGTAAAAGAGAACGGTCCATCTCCATTTGTTGAGAATAGGCCCACCACCGCGGCGACTGCGGCAAGGACTGCAACCAGTGGAATGAGCCAGGAAAGAGCAGATCGTTGCTTCATCGTTGTGCCTCCATGGGACAAAGTAGGATCGCCTTCATTCTAAGTTTTGAAAAGAAAAAGGCTCCCCCGTCAATGGGGGAGTCTTCACTATCCGACTGGACAGGGTGGTCAGGTGGCAGACTGGGCCGTCGGTGCAAGCAATGGTTGCAGCAAGAGCTATGTTCTGCGCGATGTGCTGTACATCCCTTTATGGAATTTCGAGGAAAGAATGTCCGGAAGAGACTGGTCAAATTCCTGCCGGAACAGATAGGCTCCGGCAACGATCAGTCCCAGCCATGGCACCTGGAGCCAGCTCAGCGGCGCCATGCCAGCCAGGAACAGCATCGTGCCTGCCAGACCGATCTTCACCGATTTTTGCCTGTGAAGGATCAATACTCCCATTGTGATCTCGAATGCCATCAGCAGAAGCCCAAAGAGGACCGGGCTGATCGAGATGACAACTATGGCAAGTTTGCTGTACAGGGGAATCAATGCGCCTCCGGCATAATCCAGGTAGGCTTGCGGATTGCCGAATGTAAAGGACCCGTTCACGCCAAGCGCCATGACAAGAAAAAACAATCCCAGGAATATCCGTCCCGCATTGGGCTTGGCAAAGCAAAGAAGGACTACGGCAAGAACAAAGAGAGAACTGATGAGCAACGGAGCGAGCATGAAGTCTGTTCCTTTCAGATTTTTGGTCGAGGGTTTGCGCCGATCGATGGCCCCCGGCGCCGGGGTACTGGAACGATGGTTGCCAGAAATAAACATGTACTCACTGCACTTCACCGATCCGCAAGATGATTGGTGCCGTTCAGCACATCCTCCCGCATAAGCTTTTGCATTTTTTCTGGCTCTTCGAACATGGGGCTGTGGGCCGACTGCTCGAAGGTATAGAATCCTTTCACGGGCGCCTGTATCTTCCCAAAGTATTCCTTTGCCAGCGTGTAGTTCACCGTGTAATCGTAGATACCGGAAAAGAAGTAGACGGGAATGGAGAGCTCAGTTACCTGCTTGCTCAGATCCGTGGCGAGCATGTCATTCCAGAGCACCGCCACACCGGATCTGGCTTTCCCAGTCCAGGTATGGACCTTTTCCATCAATGTGTACTCTCGGCTTTGCCAGGAGGGCAAGACGATACCTGTGATGACCGAATTCATCTCATGGATCGTGCCGATCCCCAGGCTGTGCATGCCGGGGTCACGCAAGAGGCGGTAGGCATCCGGTGTGCCGCCGGTCATGGTGACCGGCGCTGCTTCCAGCTTCCGTACCATGTTTGTATTCCCATTCTTTTTGAACTGTTCGAGCATATAGTCATATGCCATCTTCTCGGATTTGAGCTGGTATGACATCTGCGCCTGGCCAATGTAGGCAGAATACAGCTCCGGCGCCCGCGCAGCCGCCTGGATCCCAATGAACGTGCCCCCGGAATGTCCCATCAGGTAGATCTTTTCTTTGCCGAAGCGCTCACGCAGATAATTCGTAACCGCCAGCGTGTCCGAGATCATCTGCTCGAGCGTGAGTGTCTCCCGTGGGATGTCGGCGCTGTACGAGATTCCTGAGCCACGCATCTCCCACCAGACAACGGTGAAATCGTCTTCGAGACCGGTCGGGTAGTCCTCCGAAAGAAAATAATCCGGCATGCCCCCGTGGAGATACAGTAGAACCGGATTTGCTATGTCCCTGCTTTTGATAAACATCCCCTGTTTCAGGCCGTTGATCTCGACGAACGTCTTTTCGGAAATACTGCCGGCGAGTACATGTCCGCTTTCATCCAGGAAGGGTCGCGGTTTGCCAGGATAGCTCCATACCAGCAAAATACTCACCAGGACGAGGATGCAAGCCGAAATGATTGAGATCAGAATCCACATCGTCCGTGCCACCTTTCGCGTGAAGGATTGACTGCCAGGTCTCTTCAATTTGTCATTTGCCATGATTCCACTTTCTAAATAGCCCGGTGCATACGCCTATTGTCTCGATGTGACCAACCCGATCCACTCGCCTTCTGGCTGGTAAGGAGCTCCGGTCAGGTCTCCGTAGAGGCCCTCGACAGAAAAGCCACCCTGGGACAGCTCCGCCGTAATCGATTCGGGAGTGTAGTCCTGAAACCAGTTGCGATAAACGGAAACCTTGCCATCCGCTTCGATGACGGTGTACTGATCGAGCCAGATGGCTTGCTCCGGATAGTCGAAGCCCTCCTCCAATACGAGATGCGGACCTGGCTTCCAGAAGCCGCTCGCCGCGGCATACCAGCCATTTTTGACCCCATGCTTTTTCCTACAAGCACGCGTCGAGACGTCCAGCACAAATTTTCCTCCCGGCTTCAATGCTCGATGAACCTTGCGCAGGAGGTTCGAGCGTTTTTCCGGGCTGAGTGGACAGAAATCGCCGTAGATCAGGAAAGCTGCCTGATACTGGCTCTCATCCTGCAAGTCGAGATAGTCTTGATAGCGATAGCGAATGTTCAGCCCGTTTTCACTCGCATCGTTCATCGCGTGTGCAATCGAGCGGCGGGAAGCGTCCACGCCGGTGACCTGCAGCCCCGCGCGGGCGAAGCGAGAGGCATACAGACCGGGACCACACCCGAGGTCCAGGACGGGATCGCCGGGCTTCAATCCCAGCGTTTCGAGGATCCATTTCACGGAGCGGTCGATCGTCTCCGGTTTGCGGCTGGCAGCCTCGACATCCGGATCCAAATGCGCCTTCAGCATCTGCGAGGAGATATGCGGATCGTCCCAGAACAGGACTTCGCCGGGCGTGAACAGAACAGGCTTCTCCTGAAGCCAGATCAGTCGGGAAATGAGTTGTTGCATCGCGTTATGGATTGTTCGCTCGATCCGGAACCCGAGCCCGGAACATCGAATAGGTAAAGAAGGCGTAGTAATCCGGCAGGTTTAGAATGAGGTCCGGCGACTCTGGCTTGCACAAGCGCTCGTACTCTGCCCAATCTTCTGCCGATGTTCCCGGTTGGCGCTCTCCCCACAACATGCCAAACAGCGAAATCAGTGCGGTGCGCTGACCCGGGCTGAGGGGAGCTTGAAGATCGCCGACGAAGGTCCTGGCCTGTATCTCCTCCAAACCGAGCGGCTGGAAATGACCCCGTGCACGCATGAAATGCGATTCCGGGCTTGCGTTCTGAAGGAACGGAATATATGCCGAGCATGTCGCGTTGAGGCGCGCTTCCAATAGTGGATAGCCAGGTAGCAGCTGTTGTGACGACCATCCCAGCAGGATCACCTCACCTCCCGGCTTCACCACGCGCAGCAGCTCCTGGAGCAAGGGTCTCAATTCTCCGGCAGGGTAACCGATGCAGTCCGCGCTCCAGGCCCAATCGAAGCAATTGTCCGGGAACGGCAGGCAGTTCACAT
>DAITPI010000201.1:0-7847 GCA_036833655.1 Anaerolineales bacterium
ATGCGCTCGCTCCCCATTGTGGCTTCGTAATGGCACCTCACCGGCAAAGTAACCCGATGTCAGTTCTCTGATGTCATCCCAGACATCTGTGACATACATTCCAGTAGGGCGGCGGTACTTTTCGGTTTCCAAAAGAGGCGGATCGATCCTTAGTTTGTTGAAGATCCTCGGCGCTTTTCCCTTCGTCGCAAAGGCTATGATCTGATAATGCTTTCCATACCGGGCATTTTGTGGCACAGCCGATGTCTTCTTTTTCCAGATAATCAAGTTCTGCAGTGTCCAGCCAGTTTCCCGCAGGCATCGCAGAACATCTTCGGTATTTTTTTCGCGCTGCATAAAGTAGATAGCGCCCCCATCCGACGTAACACCAAGTATGCTTTGACAAACCAGCTTCATCATGCGCCAGTAATCTTCAGAAGACAATTTGTCGTTGTGAAATGCATATTCCTTATTTTGATTGAAGGGAGGATCGAGAAAAGTTAGGTCAACAAATTGAGAGATCCTGTTGTTTTCGAAAATATCTAAGCAACTTCCCTGAAACAGCGTATGGTTTTTCATAAGATAATCTCTTGAAGAGTATATAGCAACTCGTACGCATGGACAAGCTGCTATGATGCGTTAGTATGGTAAGACATTATCGAAGTTGCCAGCCGATGCACCGAAGCACCTGGTGTTCTGAGTGAATGAGCCCGACTCTCTTCTCCTCGATACGTTCATATAGCTGGATACCCTTGACTTGAAAAGCAATTGCCTCAAACGAGTCGAGGAGAGGATCTAGTGAAATCTTTGGTGGATTGTGTTCAAAGCCAATTACGAAGAGGCCTCTATTTGGAAATGCATCTAGCTTGGCCAACTTGATAGCGTCACCAATAAGACTGGCACTTCCAGCATAAGGATGAAGCATATTTACAGACCAATTCTCAGCTTCTCTGCCATTATCTCCAAAGGGGCGCACAATCTTGAATTCGAGTGCCCATTGATGCTCAATATCTAAATCAGGCGTTCGTCTCGTCCATGCAAGAATACCTTTACTGTGCAACCGATCCGCGATTACCCGAACAATTTGAGGTTCACCAAATGGCCCAATGCCAGGCCGGAACGTTTTGTGAACAGGTAATTCCGAGTCAAAATCTTTCAAAATGTCAGCGATGGTTTTGACAATTTCAGGATATTCCATAATTTCACATGATCTACTTGACCAAAGTGCTTCTGAATAGGGGGTTTGGACAGTATGTTTCTCATCATTTTCGAAGAGCAATACTATTTTCCACCGTGCTGAACTTCCTTTTCGGGGAAGAAGTCGCTCATGCTGCAACCTAGTGCCTTTGCAAGCTTCTCAATATTTAGCAGTGAAACATTTCGTTTGCCCAGTTCGATAGAGCTGATATAGGTTCGATGTAATTGAGCCTTGAGTGCCAATTCCTCTTGTGTAATCCCCTTCGTTTGCCGTATTTCCTTAACGCGCTTGCCGAATCTCTCTGCGATATTCATGGAGCAAAAATACAGCCCTGTAGACTTTAAGTCTACAGACTATGAGTAACATTCCATCGCATCCCCAAAACATGTGGAGCTTATATCTCTCGTTCTTATGGCAATTACTCTAGGTTTGGAAATGGTAATTGGGAACAAAAGCTAGACAAATACCGTCCATTTGACCAGGGGCGGTTTTGTGTATTGGAAGTATGATGGTTGTGTAGACCGAAAGGAGGCCCCCATGCGAAGACTTAACCCCGTCCCTTTGTCGGTTACCGTTCTTTTGATCCTTTCCCTGGCTTGTGTGTTACCCAGCGTGGTCGTCGCGCCGACGCAGGATATCAGCGCGCTGGGCACCGTAGTCATGCAGACCATGATCGCCGGCGCCTCGCAGACGGCGCAGGCAGTCATCCCGGTGGAGATCGTGGAAACCTCGTCCCTGATCCCTACCTCCACGCCCGAGCCGCCCACCCTGACGCCCACCATCACCCTTTCCCCCACCCCCGTCTGGACGGCGACGCCGGTCGCGCCGCAGATCAGCGTCTCGGTGGCGACGAACTGCCGCGTGGGTCCCGGCAGGGTCTACGACCGGGTCGGCGCCTTAATGGTCGGGCAGGTCTCCGAAGTGGTCGGGCGCAACGACAGGGCAAACTACTGGTACATCCGCAACCCCAGTCGTCCCGATAGCTTCTGCTGGCTGTGGGGCGAATATGCCACGGTCACTGGCAACTGGGCGGTCCTCCCCGTCTTTACCCCTCCCCCAACGCCCACGCCCATGCCGAGCTTTTACGCCGAGTACGACGGGCTCGATAACTGCACCGGCTGGTGGGTGGAGATCGAGCTGGTCAACGACGGCGGGCTCGCCTTTGAATCGGTCGCGGTCACGGTGCGGGATACAGCCACCAACGTGGTAGTCTCGCAGTACGCAGACACGTTCACCGACCTCGACAGCTGCAGCTATTCGAACACCACCGAGCTGGTGAAGCCGGGCACCAGTCCCAATCTCAGCTCGCCGCAGTTCGGCTACGATCCGCGCGGGCACGAGCTTCTGGTCACGGTCACCCTGTGCTCCAGGAATGGACAAAGCGGCACCTGCCTGACCGATTCCTTCCGCGTCACGCCGTAGATTGACAATACTAGAGCAGGGCAGGTATGCTCGTGCCTGGCCTGTCCATTGTACGAATCTTAGAATTTGATTAGGCAAATCCCCCATTGCAGGTTGTGACGGGGGATTTTATAGTTAATCATGCGAGAATGGCGTCTGTGCCGGAAAGAGGAATTATGTTAAAGACTGCTCCACATCTTTTATCGGTTTTTGTCCTGCTGATCGCCGCACTCGCCTGCGCAACACCGGTGGTAACGACGCCAGACCCCAATTTTATCAACACGGCGATCGCGCAGACCTATGCCGCGGCGGAGGCCCAAACCGCTCTTGTTCCGGTGACCGGACAGGAATCGCCCACCCCCACACGGGCCGCATCGGCGACGCCTTTCCCTACGTATACACCTGTCATTCTCGTTACTCCGGAGGCCCGTGTCTCCGTCAACACGAACTGCCGAAGGGGACCGGGTACTGTTTACCCGGTGGTTGGCGTATTGCAGGTGGATGAGGTCGCACAGGTGGTCGGTCGCAGCGCGGACAGGAGCTACTGGGCGATTCGCAACCCTGACCGTCCGGACGAAGTCTGCTGGATACCCGACGAGGATGCCACGATCACCGGGTTCACCAATCTGCTGCCCGTGTTCACGCCTGCGCCTACCCCCACGCCAACGTTCACACGAACGCCTGTTCCGCCGACCGCTGCCCCCACTCGCACACGGACTCCTGTGCCTGCCTCCCCGGCGCCTACGCAGACCTCTGCGCCTCCCGTGACGCCGGCAGTTACATCTACATTCACGTTCACACCGACAGGTCCCGTCCCACTTTCCCCGACACCTTCCTCCACGTCTACACCAACGCCTTCCGCCACATCGACCGATGCGTCCGCCTCTTCGCCCACCCCGACCGGCACATCCGCACCTTCACCAACACCCACACCTTCCTCCACGCCTACGCCATCCGCCACATCCACGGATGCATCCGCGCCTTCGCCCACCCCGACCGGCACCTCCACGCCGTCACCGACACCGACAGCCTCTCCTACGTTTACGCCCACATCTACGTCTACACCAACGCCTACAGACACCTCCACGCCGTCACCGACACCCACAGCTTCTGCTACGCCTACGCCTACATCTACATTTACACCCACGCCGACGGGCACACTCACCCCTGCTTTTACAGCATCGTATAGCGGAATGGAAAGCTGCCCGGGCACAGGCTGGTGGGTGGAATTGCAGGTGAACAATACCGGTACAGCAGCCTTCGATTTCATGGCTCTGCTCGTGACAGATACAGTCACGGGTACACTGCGGACCCTGTACTCGCCAGATTTTGCGAATAGAAATGGCTGTGCTCCAGCCAGTACGCGGGATACCTTTCCTGCGGGAACCGCGCAGGTCCTGAGCTCCGCTGCCTTCCCGTATAACCCCGGCGGACATCGAATGAGTGCCAGGCTGATCCTGTGCGCCAATCCCGGACCCAGTGGCATATGCATCACGCGGACCGTGGATCTTACGCCGTAACGAAGACGAGGCACTCTCTCCGAGCTGACTTGCTCCCGGCTGCTCTCATGATCGCCGGGAGTATTTCGTATATTGCTCGAACGGACATTCATCCGGCATTCCATGCCCTCCGGGAGACTCTGCCGGCACCTGAAGCGGAGCGCTTCACGTTCCAGTACGAGTGTCGGTCGCAGCGAATGCTCCCGCAGACGCCATCATGTTGGACTTTGTCAAAATCTTGCTCATAATGCGTGCGCCACTTGACGCTTTGCCTCTTTCCCCGTAAGATTATAAAAATAGAACATTAATTCACCACGAAGATTCTTTTGCCTTTTGCATAGACCGTTAGCCTGTTAATCTTCGCACAGTCTCTTTCTTCCCAAACGGTAAGAGAAGAAGTTCTTCAGACTTTGCCGTGGAATGGAACCGGATCTATCACGGAAATTCCCGGAGAGCAAAAGAGATTCTTTGGTGGACAGACAAAGGATTAGACATGGAACTTGGCTTAATTCGCAAAATAGACATCGATCATGAAATGCAGCAGGCGTATCTCGATTACGCTATGTCTGTGATCGTGGCGCGTGCCCTGCCCGATGCGCGTGACGGACTCAAGCCCGTGCAGCGCCGCATCCTGTATGCAATGTACGAACTGGGCATCCGCGCCGATACGCCTTACAAAAAATCCGCCCGCATCGTCGGGGAAGTACTCGGGAAGTATCACCCACATGGCGACTCGGCGGTATACGAAGCGATGGCGCGCATGGCGCAGGATTTCTCCTTGCGCACCCTGCTTGTGGACGGACAGGGTAACTTCGGCTCCGTGGACGGCGATCCACCCGCAGCAATGCGCTACACCGAGGCGCGCTTGACCTCCGCGGCGGTGGATATCCTGGCAGACCTGAACAAGAACACGGTGGACTTCAGCTCCAACTTCGACGACACGCTCAACGAGCCGGAAGTGCTGCCCGCTGCGCTGCCCAATCTCCTGGTCAACGGCGCGACCGGCATTGCCGTGGGTATGGCGACCTCCATCCCGCCTCACAACCTGGGCGAAGTCATCGACGCGATCGTCTACATGCTCGAGAAGTGGGAGAAGCTCGACGACATCGACGTCGAGACCCTGATGGAGTTCATCCAGGGACCGGACTTCCCCACCGGCGGCTTGATCGTGCAGGAGAAGGGCGAGGAAGGCATCGAGGCCGCCTATGGCTCGGGACGCGGGCGCGTCACCGTGCAGGCGAAGGCGCACATCGAGGAGAGCGACCGCGGTCGCAGCCGGATCATCGTCACGGAGCTGCCGTATGCGGTCAACAAGTCCAGCCTGATCGAGCGCATCGCGGACCTGGCGCGCGAGGGTTACCTGGAGGGGCTCGCCGATCTGCGCGATGAGTCCGATCGCCATGGCATGCGCATCGTGCTCGAGCTCTCGAAGAACGGCGACCCGGAAGTGATCCTGCGCGACCTCTACAAGCGCACGCCCATGCAGACCACGTTCAGCATCAACCTGCTGGCGCTGGTGGATGGCGAGCCGCGCACGCTCACGCTGAAACAGGCGCTGCGCGTCTACGTCGAGCACCGTCTGACGGTCATCAAGCGCCGCGCCGAGTTCGACCTGGAACGCGCCCGGCAGCGCGCCCACATCCTGGAGGGGTATCTGGTCGCCCTGAAGAATTTGGATGAGGTGATCAACATCATCCGCGGCGCCTCCGACGTGGACACAGCGCGCGGCAAACTGATGAAGCGCTTCAAGCTGACGGAGTTCCAGGCGACCGCCATCCTGGATCTGCAGCTGCGCAGACTCGCCGCGTTGGAACGCAAGAAGATCGAAACGGAATACAGGGAAGTCACAGCACTCATCAAGGACCTGGAAGGCTTGCTGAAATCGGCGAAGCGGATGCGCGGTGTGGTAGCAGATGAGCTGCTCAGCGTAAAGGAGCGCTACGGCGACCGGCGCCGCACCCAGATCATCAATCTGGCTGAAAACGGCAAGGCGACCAAGACCCTCACCGCCCGTGACCTGCTGCCCCAGCAGGAAGTCTGGATCGGCGTCACCGAGGAAGGCCTGGTCTCTCGCACGCACGACGATAAACAGCCGCGACAGTCCGGTAACGACGCGCCGCGCTGGCTGGTGAGAGCCTCCACCACCGACACCGTGTACTTCGTCAGCAGATCGGGGCGGGCTGCTGCGGTCGCGGCGCATATCCTGCCCCAGACCGACAAGCTCTCGCAGGGCACCCTGTTCCACCGGGTGACCCCGTTGACCGACAACGATTCCCTGGCGGCAGTCTTTGCACTGCCCTCGCGCAGGGATGCGCTGCCCGAAGAGACCTGTGTGATCACAGCCACCAAACTGGGCATGATCAAGAAGAGCCTGATCACCGAGCTGCCGGGTCCCTCTGCACAGAGCTTCGTGCTGGTGCGGGTGAACGAAGGCGACCGGCTGATCGAAGTGGGCCTGACGGATAACAAGACCAAGGACATCCTGCTCGTCACCGCCCAGGGAATGGCAATCCGCTTCAAGGAAGAGGAGGTCCGCCCGATGGGCCTCGTGGCGGCGGGTGTGAATGGCTTGAAGCTGGCGGACAAAGATGAGGTGGTCGGGATGGAGATCCTGCCCGCCGAGGGCGAGATCTTCCTGATCACCACCGAGGGCAAAGCCAAACGGGTCGAGCAAAAGGAATTCCCCGTGCAGGGACGGTATGGCCGCGGCGTCATCGCCTGGGACATCCCCGAAAAGATCCGCCTGGCTGGCGTCGTGGTCGATAAGCCCAACCACATGGCGACGATCCATCTCACCAAAGCCGCGCCGAAGTCCACGCGGCTGGACGAGGCGAGCATCCGCAAGCGCGCCGCGACGAAGGGCGACGTGATCGTGGAGGTGAAACCTGGCGAAGAAGTGACCTCCGTCAATGTGGCCTGGACGGTGGAGAAGTTTGTAACGGCGAAGAAGAAAGAAGGAAAGAAGACATCGTCCGGCAAGGGGAAGGATGTAAATGGCAAGAAGCCCACGCCGGTGAAGGCGTCTGCCAATGGCAGCGCGAAAAAGAGCGCAGTGAAAACATCCCCGGCGAAGAAATCGCGTCAAAATGGGAAAAAGCCGGCGAAGAAGAAATAGATCGAGCTATGAAGTTTTCCTGGGATCCTCGCAAGGCAGACAACAATCTGCGTAAACATGGCATTGCCTTTGATGCAGCTATCACAGTTTTCAGTGTTCCATTGGCGTTGATTTTCGATGATGTGATACACCTGAAGAGGAGCACCGCGAAATCATTATAGGTTTGACTACAAAAAGGCCAAACCTAACCGTTTCGCGAGCCGTATGAAAGATGCACCGCTTGTAGCGATCATCGATCCCGATGTGGCGAAAGTATTTACCACAGCAGAACAGGTTAATAAAGCCCTGCGGGCTTTGATCTCAGCCATGCCCGATAAATAGGGTATATGTATAAAAGAGGAAACGGCGGCCAAGCCTGCCAAAAATCGACCCCCGAGGGAAGGGAAGAAGTAAGACAAACAATCCCGTGATGGCTGTGCCTATCACGGGATTGTTTGTTTGTTTATCTCGTTCAAAATAACATTCAGGACTCTATCAATATTCTTCTTGACATCGTTATTCCAGAACCGTAAGACACGGTACCCCCCTGGCTTCTAGAAACTTCGTTCTTTCCAGATCATACTCGACTTGATCTAAGTGTTGGCTGCCATCTAGTTCTATAATTAACTTTCTCCGCGGCGCGCAGAAATCTACGACGTAATTACCGATGGCATGC
>DAITPI010000202.1:0-7842 GCA_036833655.1 Anaerolineales bacterium
CGTGGAACCAGAACCAGGGGGCAAACGTATTAAGTACATTCCCACTTGGTCATCCAGGCGAGGATGATCCTATCTGCTATGGCGGAAAGAGAGAAAGCGATGTTCCGGCACAAATGGTATCTGGCGGTTTCGATTCTCGTGTTGAGTTCCGTGTCCCTGAGCGGCTGTAGTTTTTCCATACAAACTCTGGCTACTCCATTGCCTTCGGAGGGATTCCCTGCTCCGACGACAGCCGTACCGCCTGTCGCGGAAACGCTTCCCGTCGTTCCGGCGGCTACGGGCCAAGCGACCCGCATTCCTGCTTCTGCCGCTCCCACGTTGATCCCTATTCGCCTGGATACCCTTCCCATGCTGGAAGCGTTCCAGGGCTTTGCACTGGAAGATGTGATCCACGGGCTAGTCTTCACGCCGGATGGTGGCGTGCTTGCTGCGGCAGGCGGCAACAGAGAGGGCTTTGCCATCCGACTCTGGGATGTTGTACGCGGATCGTCGCTGGGCAATCTGGAGGGTCATACCGATATTGTCTGGGGCGTCGCGTTTTCGCCGGATGGCGAATTGCTCGCATCTGTCTCGTCAGATAAGACAGCGCAGATCTGGGACTGGCACAACAAGACTCTCGTGAAGTCTTTGGATTTCCCCGGCCAGGTTGTCAATGTCGCCTTCTCGCCAGACGGTCAGACACTGGCTGTGGGCGGCGTGGATGAACCGTACCAGCAGATCCAGAACGCAGCCATCTGGACATTTTCGGTTGGCTCCTGGGAGCTCGTGAGGAAATATCCGGAATTTCTCAATATTGGAGCGCTGGCATTTTCTCCCAGGGGCGGAACGATTATCGGCGGCGGGACATCGCGCAACATTCGAGTCTGGCGCACGGGCGATGGCACGCAGGCGTTCACACTCAATCACGCGCATCAGGTCAGCAAAGCGGCCATTTCACCTGATGGCTCCACGGTCGCAGCCGCGACCTGCGAGACCGTAGTCAACGCGGACTGTACGGAGGGTGGTGTCTGGTTGTGGGATCTTCCGACAGGCAGATTGAACCGGAAGCTGGGCGGCTTCGCAGACATTGTTGAGAACGTGGCATTCTCAATAGACGGCTCCGTCCTACTTGCCGCTTCGCGCGGTGGAACTCTGCGCTTCTACAGCACTGCTGATTTCCAGCCCGCATCTGAATTGGCCTTACCCGGCGGGATCAGTGCCCTAGGGCTCTCGCCGGACGGAGGGCTGCTCGCCACCGGCAACACCAGGGGCGAAGTGAGTGTTTGGAAAGTCGTATACCGTCCATAATTCGGTGCCGGCTGTCACACCTGTGGCGTGACAGCCGGCTAACAACCGGCACTTTCCTGGCATTAGAACCGAGTTATGGTAGACTATTAATATGAGCACCCGTATCGAAAAAGACTCACTGGGCGAAGTCCAAGTCCCTGCGGAGGCGCTCTATGGCGCCCAGACTCAGCGTGCGCTTCAGAATTTTCAGATTTCGGGTTTGAAACCGCGCCAGGCGTTCATTTGGTCCATGGCGACGATCAAACGCGCCGCCGCAGAGGTCAACCGCGACCTGGGCTTGCTGGATAACGAGCGCGCCCAGGCGATCATCCAGGCGGCGCAGGAAGTCATCGATGGGAAGTGGAACGACCAGTTCATTGTCGATCCGATCCAGGCGGGCGCGGGGACAAGCCACAACATGAATGCCAACGAGGTCATCGCCAACCGTGCCACGCAGATCCTGGGCGGCGGGCTTGGCGAGTACCGCGTCCATCCCAATGACCACGTCAACATGGCGCAGTCCACCAACGATACGATTCCCACTGCCATCCGCTTAGGGGCGCTGTGGCGGCTGCAGGAATTGCTGGACACTCTGAATGTCCTGGTCGAGGCGCTGAACTCTAAAGCGGCGGAGTTCGACGACATCGTCAAATCGGGCCGGACGCATCTGCAGGACGCGGTCCCGGTGCGGCTGGGCCAGGAGTTCGGCGCCTACGCCCGGGCGGTCGAGCGCGACGCCGGGCGGATCAGGGAAGCAGCAGAGGGGTTGCGACGGCTTGGTATCGGCGGGACCGCGGTCGGCTCAGGGTTGAACGCGCATCCCGAGTACCATGCCCGCATGGTAAAGAAGCTCTCCCAGCTGACGGGGCTCACGCTCCATGAGTCCGATAATCTTTTTGAGTCGATGCAATCCATGGCAGATGCCGCTTATTTCTCGGCGTCCCTGCGCACGCTTGCGCTCACCTTGATCCGCATCGCCAACGATTTCCGTTTGCTGGCGTCTGGTCCCTCCACGGGACTCGATGAGATCCGTCTGCCCGCAGTCCAGCCGGGATCGAGCATCATGCCCGGCAAGGTCAACCCGGTGCTGGCAGAGATGCTCGATATGGCGATGTTCTACGTGGTGGGACTGGACACGACGGTCACCATGGCGGCGCAGGCCGGGCAGCTCGAGCTGAATGTAATGATGCCGATCATCGCCCACAGTCTCTTCGAAGCCATGCAGATCATGATTGGCTCCGTGCACGCGTTTACGGAGTATTCCGTTCGGGGTCTCACTGCGAACCGCGAAAAGGCAGAGGGCTGGCTCGCAAAGAATGCGATCGTTGTCACAGCACTCAACCCGGTCATCGGGTATGCCCAGGGCGCGGCGCTGGTAAAGGAAGCAGTCAAAGGCGATCTTTCCATCCGCGATCTGGCGATCGAGAAGGCCAGGGCGGGATTGCTGAAACATCGCGATGACGACAGCCCTGTGAGCCCGGAGGAGATCGAGCACGCGCTCAACGACATGCGCCGCCTCACGGAGAGCGGGATTGCCTGAGCCATAGCGCAGGCTTTCAGCCCTCCGTAAGTTTTCGTGGCGGTGAAAAACCCGCCCTACATTGTATGAGGGTGGAACCAGCTCAAAAACAACCATCGAAGCTTCTTCGTTATACAGGTAAATCGCAGCCCGGCGTGACTCCGCACCGGATTCATCGCACGGGACAGTGAGGAAGTCTTGATATGCCTCTAGAGAATGAGTTTCATGGCCCCAACCTTGGATATATCCTGGACCTGTACGAGCAGTATCGGAACGACCCGAACGCTGTCGATGATGCCACGCGGCGGCTCTTCGAGAAGTGGTCGCCTGCGGAGCCGAGTGGCTCGGTCGGCACTTCCCGTGACCTGTCCGCGTCGACCGGTGCGGCGAACCTCGCCCAGGCAATCCGCGTCTACGGTTACCTATCGGCGAACCTGGATCCCCTGGAGGCGGCTCCGGCCCCGAGCAGCAACCCGATCCTCACCCCAGAATTTCACCAGATAAAAGAAGAAGACCTCCTCAACCTGCCCGCCAAGGTTGTGAATTTGCCTGAGGGACAGCGCGGTCGCAATGCACAGGAGGCGATCGAGACTCTTCGATCCATATACTGCCGCACAATCGGTTACGACTACGGCCACATCCGGATCCCGGAAGAACGGGAGTGGTTATTTCAGACGGCGGAGACTGGTCGCTTTCGCCCGCCGGTGCAACGCGTGGATGGCCGCAAGCTTCTCGAGCGATTGACACAGGTGGAAGCCTTCGAGGTCTTTCTGCACCGGCTGTACCCGGGCAAGACGCGCTTCTCCATCGAAGGCCTGGACATGCTGGTCCCGATGCTGGACGAGATCATTGCCACTGCCGCGCAGGAGACTATCTGTGTGACGTTGATCGGCATGGCCCACCGCGGACGCCTAAATGTCCTGGCGCATATCCTGCAAAGGCCGTTCAGCCACATTCTGGCGGAGTTCGCCGATCCGAAAGGTCGCGCGACCACCTGGGATGAGCTGGGTTGGACTGGCGACGTAAAATACCATATGGGCGCCTATCGCTCCCCGCGCCGCGATCAAAAAGTGGACATGCTCATCCACATGCCGCCCAACCCAAGCCATCTGGAGATGGTGGACCCGGTGGTTGCCGGTATGGCGCGTGCCGCCAACACCAAGGTGGATGTGCCCGGCGCGCCCCGTTATTTCCACAACGCGTCGCTGCCCATCACCATCCATGGCGATGCGTCCTTCAGCGGCCAGGGCATCGTTGCGGAAACATTCAACTTCTCGCGCGTGCCGGGCTACGGTGTGAGCGGCACGGTGCATATCATCGCCAACAACCAGCTGGGCTTTACTGCCAGTGAGGGGGAATCCCGTAGCAGCCTGCACGCGAGTGATATGGCGCAGGGATTCGAGATCCCCGTGATCCATGTCAATGCCGACGACCCGATCGCCTGCATCGAAGCGGCACGGACGGCGTTCGCCTACCGGCACAAGTTCCACAAGGACTTTATGGTCAATCTGATCGGCTACCGGCGTTACGGTCATAATGAAGGCGATGAGCCGCGTTTTACCCAGCCGGCGATGTATCGCAAGATCGACGAGCACCCGCGCATCCGCCAGATCTGGGCAGAGAGGCTGGCAAAGGAGGGCGCGCTTCCACTGACGGATGCGGACGAACTCTTGAAAGCGGAGCTGCAAACGCTGCAGGAGTCGAGCGACCAGCTGGATCCGAATGCAGCCCTGGTGGAGCCGGTGCCCACACCACCGCCCCGCGGTGCTGCTCAAAAGGTTAAGACGGCGGTCACCCTCAAGCGGCTGCGTGAGCTCAACAAAGCCCTGCTCGAGTTCCCGAAGGATTTCATGCTGAATCCGAAACTGGTCAAGGCAGTGGAGCGGCGACTCACGCTGCTGGACAAGACCGAAAATGCCCGGATAGACTGGGCGGCCGCCGAAGAGCTGGCGTTTGCCACCATCCTCGAGGACGGGATTCCCATCCGCTTGACCGGACAGGACAGCATTCGGGGCACGTTCAGCCAGCGGCATGCGGTGTTCTATGACGCGCGCACGAATCAGGGCTTCACACCGCTGCAAAAGCTTCCGCAGGCGAACGCCGCGTTCGAGGTCATCAATAGTCCACTCAGTGAGGCGGCTGCCATCGGCTTCGAGGTTGGATACAACGTCATTGCGCCGGAGCGGCTGGTCCTCTGGGAGGCGCAGTACGGCGACTTCATAAACAATGCACAGGGAATCATCGACGAGTTCCTGCTTTCCGGACGGGCGAAATGGGGACTGACTCCTTCCCTGGTTCTGCTGCTGCCCCATGGCAATGAAGGTCAGGGACCGGATCATTCCAGCGGGCGCATCGAGCGCTTCCTGGCGCTCGCAGCCGAGATCAACGTGCGTGTGGCGTACCCTTCGACTGCCGCGCAATACTTCCACCTGCTGCGGCGCCAGGCACTCCTACTGAAGACCGATCCGCTGCCACTGATCGTCTTTACACCCAAGGGCTTGTTGCGCCATCCGCTGACGGCTTCAGCTCCATCCGAGTTCACCAGCGGCAGCTGGCAGCGCGTATTCGATGACCAGAGCCTGCCAGGCGAAAAGAAAGAGGTGAAGAACCTGACGCTGTGCAGCGGTCGCATCTATGTGGATCTGGTCAGTAGCGATCTCCGCAAGGAAAACCCCGACGATGCGATCGTGCGCGTCGAGCAGCTCTATCCTTTCCCGAAGCCAGAGCTGGAGGAACTGGTGGCAGAATATCCGAATCTGGAACGGGTGATCTGGGTACAGGAGGAACCACTGAATATGGGCGCCTGGAATTACGTCCGCCCGTATTTGCGCGAGCTCGTAGAGGGACGTTTCACACTGCACTATGTGGGCAGACCCGAGAGCTCCAGCCCGGCCGAGGGCTCCACGACGCTGTACCGGATCAACCAGCAATCGTTGATCGAGCAGGCGTTTGACTTCGACAAGCAGGCGCAGACGAGGAGCGTAGTCACGGAAAGAGGATAGATTGGCGATGTCATTCTGACCGAATGGCGCACTCGCGCCAGGAGCGAAGGATGACATATCAACAGGATTGAGGTGAAAATGGCGATCGAAATTCGCGTCCCTGAACTGGGAGAATCTGTGCTGGAAGCAACCGTCTCGCGCTGGCTCAAGAAGGAAGGCGACCTCGTTAATGTCGGCGAAGTGCTGGTGGAGTTGGAGACGGACAAGGTGAACCTGGAAGTCGGCGCAAAGGGCGCCGGCGTGCTGCAGAAGATCGCCGCGGGCCAGGGCGCCGATGTAAAGGTCGGCGATGTGCTGGGCACGATCGATGAAAATGCTGCCGGACAGAGTCCTACGGAGCAACCAGCGCCGCAAAAGGCGCAAGCTCAGATCGCTCCGGAAAGCGGCAGCCAGGTCGGAGGGATCCCCGGAGAGGAACTCCGAGAGCAGAAGAGCCCGCCCGTAACGAATGTAGTTGGACAGTCCGAGCCACAGGCCGGAGAAGAGACGGTCGCGCCCCGCAGCAACGGGCAGCAGACGGACCGCCAGGCGGCTCCCCAGGTAAGCCCGGTGGCGGCGCGCCTGGCGCGCGACAAGAACATAGACATCAGCCAGGTCACTGGCACGGGGACCGAGGGCCGCGTCACGAAGGCCGATGTGGAGATGTACCTGCAGAGCCAGCAAACGTCGCAATCCGCAGCAAAGGCCGCTCCGGCGGCGCGAGAACCGGATGTTCAACGTCCCGCCAGCGCGCCCGCCCCTGCCGCTGTGGCTGGCGACCGATCGGAGGAGCGAATCCGCATGTCGCGCCGTCGGCGCACCATCGCCCAGCGGCTGCTCGAGGCGACCCAATCCACAGCGATGCTGACGACCTTCAACGAAATCGACATGAGCGCCATAATGGATATACGCAAGAGGCACAACGAGGAATTCCAGAAGCGTTACGGCATCAAGCTCGGGTTCATGTCCTTCTTCGTCAAGGCGTCGATCAGCGCGCTACGCGCCTTCCCCCAGGTCAATGCCGAGATCGACGGCGATGATCTTGTCTTCAAGCACTACTACGATATCGGCATGGCGGTTGGCTCGTCGGAGGGATTGGTCGTACCGGTCCTCCGCGATGCAGACCGCCTGTCCTTTGCAGAGATCGAGCAGCGCATCAAAGACGTTGTCGAGAAGACGGAGCAGGGCAAGCTGTCCATTGAGGATCTGCGGGGCGGGACCTTTACGATCACCAATGGCGGCGTGTTCGGCTCGCTGTTGAGCACCCCCATTCTCAATCCCCCCCAGGTGGGCATTCTGGGATTACACAAGATCGAGGAACGACCGATTGCGCTGGCCGGCCAGGTGGTGATCCGCCCAATGATGTACGTGGCACTGAGCTATGACCACCGCGTGGTTGACGGCCGCGAGGCCGTCCAATTCCTGGTGCATATCAAGAGAGTGCTTGAAGACCCTGCCTGGATGCTGGTGGGAGGATAACGTCGCAGTGCGGGAAACAGTGTGGATCCCGCACCGCGCTTAATGGTAGCGATCAGGCCCTGCTCGATCACGCTTCGAGCTGGCGAGCCTCCCTTTGCCTTCTCCCTGCGTACCGGTGGGCGAAATCAGAGCAGCCGTAATCTCGATATTCACTCCGCTACGTAGAAGGTTCGAAACGGGGCAATTCTCATCTGCTTCCCTGACGATCTCCTGGAACCGCTCTTCGTCGATATCAGGCACCTCGCAGCGGACATGCAACCTCAAGTTGGTGATCGCGTGCCCGCCGCCCTCTTTGGAAGAGAGCGTACAGGTTGCGGTTGTCTCCGTCTGCACGGGGGTGAATCCATTTTTCACCAGCTCGCTCGCAGTAGACATACTTAGGCAAGCCGCACTCGCTGCGGCGATCAGCTCTTCCGGGTTGAGACCCACTTCATCCCCGAAGCGCGTCGACCAGCTATAGGGCAATTCAAAAAGCACCTTGCTTTCCGTGCTGATCAATCCTTTACCGGTTTTCAAATCCCCCGACCAAAGCACTCCAGCTTTCCGATCGAATTGTTCCATTTTCCGATTCCTTTCTCGTCAAGGTTTTCGCACTAG
>DAITPI010000203.1:0-7839 GCA_036833655.1 Anaerolineales bacterium
GCTGCCAATCGTACCCTGCGACTGCCGAGGGACATTGGCGTCCGCGTGGAGATCGATCGCGGTCCAACCGTGATCGATGCCCCAGACCTAATGCAGAATGGAAACGTCTACACCAACGCTGCCTATGGCGTATCAGACGTGACATTGCAGATCGCCATGCAATCCGGTATCGGCCAGATCAACCTGGAAGTTGAAGAGCCTAGCCAAGCGCAGTCAGCCCCCCGGCAAATTTATCGTGTAGCGGTTACCTCTGCTGAAGAAGGCAATGCCATGGCGCCAAGCATGACTGCCCCACAGAACGTAAGCCAATAGATCAAAAGTACACAGGAGGTAAAAGATGAACTCAGCTGATTTCGTGATCTGTACAGAAGGGTTAAGCAAGTCCTTCGGCGAGGTCCATGCGCTTAAGTCGCTCGACCTGCGAGTCCCGCCGAAATCGATCTTCGCATTCCTGGGCCCCAATGGTGCCGGAAAAACGACAACAATCAAGCTCTTACTGGGACTGATCAAACCCACGAATGGAGGCGGCAAGATCCTTGGTATGGATATCGTAGGCGAGAGTGTCGACATCCGCGCCAGGATTGGCTACCTGCCGCAGGATGCACGCTTCTACGAGCACATGACCGCCAGACGCTGGAATACACTGCGAACTTCTTCTACGCCAGGCCCCAAACAGAGATCGACAAACGCGTGAATGAGATGATCGAACTGGTTGGGCTGGAAGGCAAGGCCGACCGGCCGATCAAGGGGTTTTCCGGCGGTGAGCGACAGCGGCTGGGAATCGCCCAGGCAGAGATCAACTATCCCGACCTGTTGATCCTGGACGAACCCGCTGCCAGCCTGGATCCACAGGGACGCCGGGATGTGCTGGAGGTGATGTCACGTCTCCGCAAACATGCCACGATCTTTTACTGCACGCATATCCTGGACGATGCACAAAGGGTCAGCGACCAGGTTGCGATCGTCAACCAGGGTGAGCTAATCACGCAGTCATCCATCGAAGATCTCCTGGCAGGCACGGGTGACGTGATCTATACAGTAACCCTCAGGGGTGATACTCGGAGCGCCTACGCACAGGTCTCTCTACAACCCTGGATTTCGGGGATCAGATCCAGCCAGGTGAATGGCCATACCACCTGGCAGGTGAGGGCGACAGACCCGGCCGCTGCCGAAGACCAGTTGATGAGCCTGCTGGTCGGCAATGGCCTGACCGTGTCCGGTTTCAGCCGCCAGGAACAAAACCTGGAAGACGTATTCATCAATATCGTTGAGAGGAGCCAGAAATGAGCGCCGATACATTTGGTAAGCTGCAGCTTGTCAATGAACGTGGCTGGAGGCGAGGGCTAGGCAACCTGGTCCGTGGCGAGTACTCGGCCTGGTTCAAATCCTCCAGGTGGTGGAAGCAACTTCTCGTGTGGCTGGCAATCGTCAACGGGATGATGGTCCTCATGATCATCGCCACCGGCGAAGCCGCCAAAGATGGAAATGATGGTCCACCCCTGCTGTTCATGTACGGTATCTTCGGTGGGATGTTCGTGGCATTCGGGGTAATGATCATCATGCAGCGTGTGCTGGTAAGGGAGAAGCAGCAAGGCACGGCGGCCTGGGTGCTTTCGAAACCTGTCACGCGCACAGCGTTTGTCACCTCCCGGCTGGCTGTGAATTCACTTGCCATCCTGCTCACAGCGGTGATCGTGCCGGGCATGATCCTCTACATAACCCTGGGATTGTTCAGCGACATCGGATGGCTGCCGCCCTCCGGTTTTGCCGCCGCCCTGTTGATGTTCTCTCTCCACACGTTCTATTGGATTGCCCTGGTGCTTATGATGGGAACACTTGTCGAATCATCGGCTGTCGTGATCGCCGTGCCGATGGTCCTTTACTTTGTATTCTGGTATGGGCCGAGCCTGATCCCTGCCTTGGTCTATATCTCACCAATTTTGCTGACCTTTAGTCCCGCTCCTGATCAGATGGGCGCGCTGGCTGTTTCCTTCATGACCGGGGAGCCGGTGTTCTCCTGGCTGCCGTTGATCTCGACGATGGTTTCCTGTGCCATCTTCCTCGCGGTTGCGATCCGGCGCTTCAACCGCCAGGAGTTTTAGGGAAAGGACAGCAGCCTTTGTTCTTATCCCTCAGAACAAAAGGAGAAATCACATGTCAACCCAAAAAGGAATTCTCATCATGAAAAAGTCCCGTGCAGCATCGTTGGCCGTTGTGTTGGCTTTGACGTTTCTGTTCTCCATTGTCGCACCCGCACTGGCGCAGCAAAACAGAATCGCGTCGCGCATGAGTCGTTCCAGCGCGCCGGTTCAGCCCCAGGGTCCAACGGACCCCGCCGAAATGGAAGCCTTCATCGATGAACTCATGGCAAAGGATATGCAAGAGCGCCACATCGCAGGAGCCGCCATCGCGGTGGTCAAGGACGGTCAGTTGTTCTTCACCAAAGGCTACGGCTATGCCGACCTCGAGAACAAGATCCCCGTTGACCCTGAGAAAACGATGTTTCGCATCGGCTCGGTCGGCAAGGTATTCACCTGGACAGCGGTGATGCAGCTCGTGGAGCAAGGCAAGTTGGATTTGGATGCGGATATCAACACCTATCTCGATTTCCGCATCCCGGATACCTATCCACAACCAATCACACTGAGACACCTGATGACTCACACGTCGGGGATCGAAGACCGCTGGCTCGAAAGTCTGACTCAGGATGCCAGCGAACTGGTTTCGGAACGCGAATGGCTGGTTGATAATTTTCCGGGGCGCGTGCGTCCGCCCGGCGAAGCAGCGGGCTATTCCAACTACAATGCCATGCTGGGTGGCTATATCGTCGGGCGGGTATCGGGGGAACCCTACGATCAGTACATCCAGAAACACATTTTTGACCCGCTCGGCATGACTCACTCCAATGTTCATCCGCAAATACCGGAAAACCTGCGCCACTACGTATCCAAGAGTTACACATATAGTAACGGCGCTTTCCAGCCATTCCCCGAGTACGTGGGGCAATCGGCCGGGATACCATCGGGCTTTCATCAGATGAGCGTCACAGACATGGCGCGATTCATGATCGCACGGCTTGAGGGCGGCTCCTACGGCGACAATTCCACGGAAATGCGCATCCTGAAAGAAAGCACTGCGAAGCAAATGCTGACCACCCTGTACACTCCCGACCCGCGCCTGCGAGGAACCGCTTATGGCTTGTTCGATTTCACCGATAACGGACAGTGGACGCTTGGGCATTCCGGTTACGCGCCAATGATGTACGGTATGTTTCTGCTGCTACCCGATCAGCACCTGGGCGTCTATGTGGTCTACAACAGCGCGGGGGCCTCAGGGCTGGATTTTCAGCATTATGGATTCCAGCGACCGTTTTTCGACCATTACTATCCCGCCACCGCGGTCGCGCCCCTCCAACCCCCGGCCGATTTTGCTCAACGGGCGGAACGGTTTACGGGTTTATATAAATCTGCCAACAGCCACTCCACCACCCCCGAAAAAATCGTACAGTTTTTGGGCTTATTCATGTTGGAAATCCGCGACGGAGGCGACGGTACGCTGGTGATCCCCATGGAAGGAGGCAACGAGCTGCGATTTGTGGAAGTGGAGCCGCTTTACTTCCGCCAGGTGGACGGTCCGTTCTCCATGGTATTTCGGGAGGATGATCGAGGGCGTATCACCTACATGTTTACGGACTTTGTGCCTCATTATGGCTATGTAAAGCTGGCTTGGTACGAAACGCCCGGTTTCCACATGATCCTGGCTCTCGTTTGCCTCTTGATCTTACTGTCCATGCTGCCCGTGGCATTGATCCGCTTGATTCGGGTCCGCCGTACGGGCGCTGAGCGACAGACTGTCTCTCGTGGCGCTCGCTCCGCGCGTGTGGCTGACCAGATCATCCTTGCCGTGATTCTTTTGAATGTGCTGTTCCTGGTTGGCGTGGCGCTTAAGTTTCCTCCAACTCAACCATCCGAATTGCACGGCATTGTGTTGACGACAAAGATCGCTCTCGTATTCGGCGTTCTATTTGCCTTGCTAACCCCCGCCGCACTGGTCTACACCGTGCTGGCATGGAAGGATCACTATTGGGGTATCGCCTACCGTATGTACTACACGCTGGTGACAATCGCAGCGATCGCATTTGTCTGGCTCCTGGATTACTGGAAATGGCTGGGCTGGCGGTACTAATCCTAGCAGGCGATCTTTGAACCATTGCCCGAATAATCAAACCAAGCCAGCCGGTCACGGAACTGCAGCAGATTCAAATGCCCGAAGGAGTGAACTATGAACGCAAAATCGACAGTAAGCGAAGAAATGAAAAAGCGCTCTGCGCCCCAAATTGGGGTCGTGAGCTCATTACGCCGCGCCGCCTGGATCCTCATCCTGCTCGCCGATGTGGGATTGCTCGCCTGGGGTGCAATGGCAGCAGTCGTACCAGAGCACCTGCTCGGACCAGGTTCTACGCCAATCCTGAAGGCCGAATACGAAGGCTTCACTGGATACTCCTGGTCGGAGCTCATCACAACGTCTCCGAATGCCGCTGCGTTTATGACGCTGGTCTTCCGTATGTATGGCATATACGGCGTGGGATTCTCTCTCATGGCGATCGCGATTGCCGCCACAGCATTCCGGCGCGGCGAAACCTGGGCGTGGTGGGCGCTTCTCGTTGGCAACACGCTGACCTACGTCTCGGCAATGGCCTACGATCAGATCGCGCGTGCTGTGGGTCCGTTCGAGTTGACGGAATACCTGGGACTCGCTGCAGTCTATCTGGCTCTTGCCGTGAGGCTTCCCTGGAAGCGTCAGAATGGCTAGATGAGTTGTGCCCGCCAGCCAACCCGATAGGAAGGACTATCCAATGAGACAGCCATCCTTTAGATCCATCCTGCTGAAAACAACGGCCGTACACACGGTCACCTACTTTCTTATCGGCGTTCTGTCGTATCTGTTCCTGGATTACACCACCACATACGCCGACCCTGCCGTGGCGAGCTTTGTGCGCCAGACGAACCATCCCCTGGTGGCGGCGGGACCGTTCTTCCAGATCCTGCGCGGGATCCTCTTCGGGATCGCTTTTTATGCCCTGCGCGAGAGCATCTTTCCACGCAAACGCGGCTGGCTGACCCTCTGGCTGGCTCTCGTGATCATCGGCATTTTCTCGACCTTTGGGTCGGCACCCAGCTCCATCGAGGGGATGATCTACACCGTGTTACCCCTTTGGTTTCACGTCGCGAATTTTCCCGAGCTCTTCGTCCAGTCGGGACTGCTTGCCTTTCTCACCCATTATTGGGTCAACCATCCCGAAAAGAGATGGCTCAATTGGTCGTTGGGAATCATCACTTCGTTGGTACTTCTCTTGTCCCTGCTGGGCGCGCTGTCCGCGTTTGGCATCCTGAAACCAGCGGGATGACGCACACGTCTCCCGCCGGTCAATCATAATGAATTGGAGGTAAAAAGAATGTCTACGTTCGTAAAGAATCACCCTGCGATATCCCTGCTTGTCCTCGCCATGATCTTCGGCACGGCGCCCGCGCTCATTGTTGGCATGGGACTGCTCTCCCCAGCGTGGATCCAACTGGGAGCGCTGAGTTCCAGCCTGGCGGCGATCGTGCTTGTCCTGATCGAAGGTCGCAAGGGCGGACTTCGAGAGCTGCTCAGCCGCGCCCTGATCTGGCGGGTCGGCATCCAATGGTGGATCTTTGCCCTGTTCTTCATGATCGTCCCCTCTGTGGCTTCCCTGTACCTGTACCACCTGCTGGGTGGACCGGCCGTGGACTGGAGCGGGCTTCAGCCGCTCTATACGGTCGTTCCCATGTTGATCTTCTTCACGGTTGCCGCCGGGATCGGCGAGGAGTTTGGTTGGAGGGGATTTCTCCTGCCACGGCTGCAATCTCGCCACAACGCCCTGGTCTCCGGTCTCATTGTTGGAGTGGCCTGGGCTACCTGGCATATCCCCATGTTTTTCATCAAAGGCACGGGCCAGTACGAACAGCGATTGGCAGCCGGGCTGCTCCCCGCCGTTCTCGGCTACGCAGTCTTTGTGATCGCCCAGTCGGTGCAGTTCACCTGGCTCTTTAACAACACGAAAGGCAGTGTGCTGCTGGCGTCCGTTTTCCATGGCGCTAGCAATGCCTGGTCCCAGTACATTGAGGTGTACCGCGGCCACTTCGACGGGATCCTTGTCTTGATGGGCATCTCTGTGCTGACCACCCTCATTATCGCGGTGATGGCTGGAGCAACGAACCTTTCCCGCACATACGAGAGAAACAGGCTGGCGCTTGAGGACGACCGACCGCACAAGACTCGTTCACCAAAGGAAGGAATTGTGCAACCATCCGATGCTCGATGAGCGCATCACTTTCAGAACAATCAGGATGACAGTGCGGGGGCGCAAGATCTCAGACACCTGCCGCCCGGAATGCCGTGCTCACGATCTCCTGCGCTTCGGCAAAGATGCGCTTCAGGTGCGCTTCGTCGAAGAAGCTTTCGGCATAAATCTTGTACACGTCTTCCGTGCCGGAGGGTCGCGCCGCAAACCAACCATTTTCGGTCACCACTTTCAGGCCCCCAATCGCCGCGCCGTTGCCCGGAGCCTTCGTCAACCGGGCAATGATCTTTTCCCCGGCCAGTGTATCCGCTCGCACATCTTCGGAGTCCAGATTCTTGAGCACATTCTTCTGCGCGGGGTTGGCTTTGGCATCGATGCGCTGATACACCGGCGCGCCGAATTTCGCTGCCAGGTCCTGATAATGTAAACCCGGGTCGCGGCCGGTCAGGGCTGTGATCTCTGCCGCAAGCAAGTCGAGGAGGATGCCGTCCTTGTCCGTGGTCCAGACCGTGCCGTCCTTGCGCAGGAACGACGCGCCGGCGCTCTCCTCCCCGCCGAAGCCGAACGAGCCATCCAGGAGCCCATCCACGAACCACTTGAAGCCCACCGGGACCTCGTTCAATTTACGACCCAGCGCCTTCGCCACGCGGTCGATCATCGAGGAGGAAACAAGCGTCTTGCCGATCTGCGCATCCGCGCGCCAACCAGACCGGCTCTGGAACAAATAATGGATCGCCACTGCCAGATAGTGATTTGGGTTCATGAGTCCGGAAGACGGTGTCACGATCCCATGGCGGTCTACATCCGGGTCGTTCCCGAAAGCAATGTCAAAATCGTCCTTCAAGCGGATCAGGCCCGCCATCGCATACGGCGACGAGCAATCCATGCGGATCTTGCCATCATGGTCGAGCGTCATGAACGAGAAGGTCGGATCCACGGCACGGTTCACCACCGTGATGTTCAGCCGGTGAATATCTGCAATGACATCCCACATATATACAGCAGCGCCACCCATCGGGTCGACACCGATGCGGAGCCCACCAAGCTTCTCCATCACAATGGCATGGCTCAAATCACGGACGTAGGGCATGACGTAGTCATAGGTTTGCGTGGTGACGGCAGCGAGAGCACGCTTGAGCGGCATGCGCCGGACGGCATTCAACCCGTCGCGCAAAATCTCATTGGCGCGCTTTTGTACGACATTCGTGATCTCCGGCCCGGCGGGTCCGCCGCTGGGCGGGTTGTATTTAAAGCCGCCATCTTCCGGAGGATTGTGCGAAGGTGTGATGACAATCCCATCCGCAAGATCGCCAGTGCGCCCGCGGTTGTAGGTCAGGATGGCATGCGAGATCACCGGTGTGGGGGTGAATCCATCCCCGATACGGATCTCTAGTTCATTGGCTGCCAGGACTTCGATGGCGGTCGATTGCGCAGGCTCAGAGAGCGCATGGGTATCCTTTCCGATGAACAGTGGCCCGGTGATGCCTGCCTGCTGCCGATATTCCACAAGCGGC
>DAITPI010000204.1:0-7820 GCA_036833655.1 Anaerolineales bacterium
ACGCAGGTGCAGAGCTGAGGTCGATGATTTCATGGCGCGCCTCACAGGTCATAGGTCTGGACGCGGCGGGCCCAGAGGAACATGTACAGCAACACGCCGGTGAGAATGATCAGGAACATCATCGCCGCGACGGTCGCGCCCATCGTTGGATTCCCCAGCTGGAGCTGCTGTCCGAAGAAGGTCCGAAAGAAGAACGTCCCCATGATGTCCGTGGAAAACTCCGGGCCGGCATTGGCGCCCTTCATCGTGTAGATCAGGTCGAAGGCATTGAAATTCCCAACGAAGGTAAGCACGCCGACGATGCCGACCGTGGGCAGGATGAGCGGAAACTTGATACGCCAGAACGTATCCCAGGCGGTGGCGCCATCCACGCGCGCGGCTTCCGTCAGCTCATCGGGGATGCCGATCAGGGCGGCGTAAAAGAGGATCATGGGAATGCCAATGAACTGCCAGACGGAGATCAGAGAGACGGTGACCAGGGCTGTCTCCGGCTTGCCCAGCCAGGGACCGAACCAGGAGCCAAGTCCAACCGCCTCCAGCATGCTCTCGGCAACGCCCCACAGTGGGTTCAGGATCAACTGCCAGATAAAACCGATGATTACGACCGACAGAACGGTCGGCATAAAAATGACCGTCCGGAAGAAGCTGCGCAGGCGACCGCCTTCTGCCAGCAGAGCCGCCAGCAGCAAGCCGATCGGGTTCTGTACCAGCATGTGGACGGCAAAGAAGACAAAATTATTGCGCAGCGCCCTCCAGAAAAAAGGTGCAAAGTTGGGATCTGAAAATAGCTTGATGTAGTTCTGCAGACCCACAAAGGTCTGCTGATTCTGATTCCCCAGCGCGAAAAAGCTCAACCGCAGCGAATTGATGAGAGGGATCACCATGAACACGGTATACAACAACACCGCCGGCGCAAGAAATACCAGGATGTGAAAGGGAAAAGGTCGTCGTCTGGTCTGTTGCATAAGGCGCTCCTATCAATACGCTTCGGCGGGGCTCAAAGTATCCGTCTCCCGGAAGGCCGCCAGGCCTTCCGGGAGACGGGTCTTACAGACTTACTGGGGCTTATACCATTGATCCAGACCGTCCTGGATCTCCTTGGCAGCCTGTTCGGGGGTCAGGGAGCCGTTGATCACGGCTGCGCTGACGCGCCAGAGCTCGTTCTCGAGGTTCGGTTCTCCGCGAGAAAGGATCTGGTACGAGTTGCGGATGGTCGACGAGCATTGCTCGCGCCAGCTCAGGAACTCATTTGCCAGCGGGTCATCCAGTGTGACCTTGGCATTGCTGAGCGGGAAGAACCCGGGCAGCGCGTTGGCGTACAAAGCGGCAAACTCATCCGAAGCAACCCAGCTCAGGAAGGTCTTCGCCTCTTCCGGATGTGGAGTGGCTGCGTTCATGCCAATGGCGATATCGGTGTGATCGCTGATGTAGCAGGGGTCGCCAGCTTTCTCGACATAGGGCGGGAAGATGCCCATGTTGAAGTCGGCATCCTTCTCGAATACACTGATTTCCCAGGAGCCGGTCGGGTAAATGGCGCCCTGGCCGAGTGTGAAGAGACTCTGGGCATCCGGATATTTGACGGCCTCAAAGCCTTTGGGAAGGTAGGGTGCCCAATCGGCAAGCTCCTGCCAGGTCTTCACATAAGGCTCGTCCGTGAACTTGGCGGTGCCCTTGAGGAGAGCCTGGCGGCCTTCCTCACCTTTCCAGTAGTCGGGTCCGATGTTCTGGAAGCCCATGGTGGCGGATTCCCACATATCGGATGTGCCCATCACGAGCGGGGTCTCGCCATTCTTTTTGAGAGTGTCCAGAACGTTATAGAATTCCTCGCGCGTGGTCGGTTCCTTGAGACCGTACTTATCGAAGATATCTTTGTTGTAGAAGAATCCATGAATCACGGACGCCATCGGCACACAGAAGACATCGCTGCCGTCGTCGGTAATCCAGGCACTCTTGGCAACATCGCCGAAGTTCTCCATGCCAGGCAGGTCGTTGAGCGAGGTCAGATAGCCCTGCTGGAAGAGCTCGAGTGAGGCATCGAATGGACGGCAGGTGATCAGGTCGCCGGCGGTGCCGCCCTGCAGCTTGGTGTTGAGCACGCCGTTGTACTCTGCCGGGGGCGAGGGGGCGAAGATGACCTTGATGTTCGGATACTTGGCTTCAAAAGCCGGGATGATGGTGTCCTCCCAGATGGCGAGGTCATCGTTGCGCCAGCTCTCGATGGTGAGGGTCACTTCCTCCCCGGTGGCGGGCGCCTCTGTTGCGGCGGGTGCCTCAGTAACGGCCGGGGCTTCGGTGACTTCCGGCGCTTGGGTTGCAGCTGGAGGTTGAGTGGCTGCGCCTCCTCCACAGGCGGTCAGGATCAGCGTGAAGGCGACCAACAGGCTGATCAGGGTAAGTGTCTTGCGCATTTCTTCTCCTTATCGAATTATCCTACGTTGATGTACTTGACAGACGGACTGCATGTAGATTGCGCGGCATCACCTCCTTTCCCTGAGTGATCTAGTTTCTGTATCAATGGTGTGCCATTCTCCCGGAGCGAGCGTACCACACGAGGCATGCCGCTCCAATCGCCGGCGATTCCACACGGGAAGGGACCACCTCCATGGGACCGCGGTGATTTGGAAGAGTTCTGCGCGTGAGCTCCTCTCGGATGGCTGGGAGGAGAAAGTCAAATCCTGCCAACCCCAGCCCACCACCGACCACGAAGCGGGCGGGATTGAGGATCACCGTGCAGGCGGACATGACGATACCCAGCACATGGCCGACTTCGCGGAGGGCTTCCAGTGAAAGGGCATCGCCCTCGCACGCCGCAGCCAGGACCTCTGCTGTCGTGATCTCAAGCGCATCGGTGAGCGGGCCCTGCTCCGATGCGCTGGCGAGCATCCGTTGTGTGACGCGCACCAGGCCGGGCCCGGAAGCGGTCAGCTCGGCGCAGCCTCGACCGCCGCAGACGCAGAACGGTCCATTGGGATCGAGGGACAGGTGTCCAACATCGGCTGCATACCAGTTGCCTCCAGTGATGATCTGCCCACCGCTGATGATGCCAGCACCCAATCCCGAGCCGACGCCGATGTAAACGAAATCGTCAAAGCCCTGTCCGGCTCCAAAATAGTACTCGCCGAGGGCGTTCAGATTGGCATCCTTTTGCACCCAGAGCGGCAGACTTCCCTTCATGCGCCGCGAAATTTCATCTGTGAGATGAACTTCTTTCCAGCCCAGGTTGACCGCGTCATAAACGATCCCGCCATCGGAATCGACTTTGCCGGGCGAGCCGATGCCTACCCCCGCGATCGCGCCGGGCTGCTGCTCTGCCAGCTCCAGGATTTGCTCCGCGACCCGATCCAGCACTGCATCCGTTCCTTCATTTGCAAGTGTGGGGACTTGAGAGGAGGCAAGTAGCTCGCCCTGCTCAGCCAGGAGGACCGAAGCGACCTTTGTCGCACCGATGTCAATACCGATGACCAGATTCTCAGGAGTGGACGACATGTGCCTCTACAAATGAATATTGCGCGGGCGCCATTTTTCCAGCAGCGCCTCGTTATGTTCCGCTGCGCCGGCAACGTTCAGGCTGGCGAAGATGGGCGGCGTCATCCCGGACTCGAGCAGGAGCCGCGTCGTTTCCGCCACGAGACTGTTCCACAGCACGGCAGCGATCGCAGTCGAGGAGGGTGCAACCCGCCACGGGAAACCCGGAAGCTCGAGCAATGCGTCGCCGGGGAGCCCGCCATTGTCCAGCGCCCAGTCTGCGCACTGGTCGAGCCGTAAGCCCAGGTCGGAAAGCGGCGCCTGGCGAGCATACGCTAAGGAGGAGACGCTCACCACCAGCAGACCTCGCTCGCCGCCGCGTTGCGCCATTTCGACAGGCAGACGGTTGACCCCGCTGTTCGAGAACACGAACAACATCTCCTCCGGCTGGGGAGCGTAGCGGTTGAGGATCAGATCTGCCAGCCCTGGAGTGCGCTCTAGCCGCGAGCCCAGTTCTGGTAAGTGATGGAGCATGAGATGTTCTGCCAGAACCGGCACCACATTCGCCAGCCCACCGGCGCGGTAGAATCCCTCTTCCGCCAGCAGGTGGGAATGACCGGTCCCGAAAAGAAAGATCCGCCTGTCCTTGCGGGTGGTTTCCGCCATGCTTTCTGCAATTTCGAGCAGGGTGGCACGTTGACTCCCTATCACACGAGCCTGGAGGTTGGAGATCGCCTCGAGATACTGGTCAATCGCGGTCATGGAGTCTGACATGGGCGGATCGTGACATTGATGTACGATGAGGCAAGGGGCAGGAGTACGCAGAAGCGGATCTGCGCTTCGCGATGCAGTCTGGGTTGCTCTGAAACGGCAAAAAGTAGCTCGCTGGGCATCATAGTGGTCGGCGTTCTATGATGAAATACAGAGGGAATGGATTGATTGTACAAAAGAACAGGGCAAAAAGCAATGGGGAGTTCGTTTGCGCTTCACCAGTCCTGCCAAAGGTTTGCTGCCGGGTTCCGGCTGTCTCTTATAATTGCAGCATGACCTCGCTCAAGCAATATTTCCACCTCGATCCAACGGTCCATTTTCTCAACCATGGCTCCTACGGCGCCACACCCAAACCGGTTTTCGAAGCCTACCAGCGTTGGCAGCTCCGTCTCGAAACGCAGCCTGTACTGTTCCTCGGCCGTGAGTTCTATCGCTTGATCCGCGAATCAAGAGAGGCATTGGGGGAGTACCTGCATGCATCCGGCGACGACCTGGTCTATATCCCGAATGCGACCCATGGCGTCAACATCGTCGCCCGTTCGCTGGATCTCCAGCCTGGCGATGAGATCCTGACCAGCGACCATGAATACGGCGCCTGCGACTACACCTGGGAGTTCGTCTGTGGCAGGACCGGCGCAATGTACATTCATCAGCCGATCCCGTTGCCGGTGCGGACGGAAGAGGAAATTGTGGAGCAATTCTGGCTGGGGGTGACGCCGCGGACAAGGGTGATCTATCTCAGTCATATCACCTCCTCCACCGCTCTGCGGCTCCCCGTCGAGGAGCTTTGCCGGCGGGCGCGCCAGGCAGGCATCCTGACGATCATCGATGCCGCGCACTCTCCCGGGCAGATCCCATTCGATCTGCAGCAGCTCGGAGCAGACCTCGTGTTCGGCAACTGCCACAAATGGATGATGGCTCCCAAGGGGGCGGCATTTCTGTACGCGCGACGGGAGATTCAGGACCTCATCCATCCGCTCGTTGTCAGCTGGGGCTACCACCCGACGCCAGACATCGCTTCCGGCTCGCGTTTTGTCGATATTCTGCAGTGGACCGGCACACGAGATCCCACCGCTGCGCTGGTTGTCCCCGATGCGATCCACTTCCTGCAGGAGCACGACTGGGATGCGGTGCGCCGCACTTGCCACAATCTGCTGCGCGAAGCGCTCGAACGAGTCTGCGATCTGACAGGGCTGCCGCCACTCTATCCGCTCGACTCGGATTTCTATAGCCAGATGGCGATCGCGCAGCTACCGAAGTGTGACCTGGCGTTGCTCAAGAGCCGCCTGTACGAGGAATCCCGGGTCGAGGTGCCGCTCATCGAATGGCAGGACCGGCAATTCGTCCGCATCTCGATCCAGGGCTACAACTCCCGAGAGGATGTGGATGCACTGCTCACTGGGTTGGCAACACTGTTGCCTCAACTTTCTTAAGCGTGCAGTCCTAAAATCAGAGTGTGGTCGGGAACAAATCTTGGGGTAGCTCCGTCACAGTAATGCGGTCTAATACCGAGATTTCCCTTTAAAGCTGTAAGGAGCCGGAATGAAACGATTCTTTGGTTATTTTGTGATAATCTTTGCTATTCTCGGTCTGTTTGCCTGCACGCCGGTAACTCCCGCCCCACAGGGAGCCGAGCCCATGCCGGAGGCGACTGCTGATGGCTTCTATCCTCTCAGCACTCGGACGAGTATTGCCCCTATAGACGATATTCTGAAGGCGATTGCCGAGAACGACACGACAGCGCTGCGTTCACTGGTTGAATTCACCAATGCTCCGTGCACGCGGCGCGAGGGACTTGGCGGGCCCCCGAAGTGTCGCGAAGGGGAGGCAGAGGGGACCGCGATGGACGTGCTCCCATTCCTTGGCGCGGAGGGAAGCTTCATCCGCCAGACAGAGATCGGCGATTGGCAGGGCATCGATGTTGCCGGTCTCTATGCCATCTATGAGGTCTCTCCAGCGGTCACATCGGAACAGTATTATCCGGTTGGCAAGTATACGATCCTGTTTCTCGGCAAGCCGAACCAACCTGCGGTGGCTCTGCGGATCGGAGAAAAGGGAATCGTACGGGTCGACCAGATCTTCGCCTCCTCTCCGGAAGCTTTGAATGCTTTGGTGCAAAGCCAGGCATCGAACGTGATCCTGGCTCCGCCGGGCTCCTGACACGAGCAGTCCTGCCGATTCGTAGGTTTTCCGTAGATGAGAAGTTGGTCAGCAATCGAAAATCGGTACTATTTCTTGGCTATAATCGTTCCCAAAGGGATTTTGGGAATTTTACCGGTATCCATTTGAACCTTTCGACCCATTCGAAAACTCTCACATGAGGTGAACAATGTATTTTGCGCGACGATCCATAACTACGATGCTGCTCATGGCAGTTCTACTGACTGCCTGCGGCGGCCAGATCGCAGCCGGCCAACCCACGCCCGATATCAACGCCACCGTGGCAGCCGCCGCCGAGACCCTGGCGGCCTCCCTGTTTCAGACGCAGACGGCGCTGGCTCCGACGATCACGAACACGGCGCCCCCCACGGTGACACCGCTTGCCAGCAATACCCCTTTGGCACTGCCCTCACCACTTCCTTCGGCGACGCAACAGATCCTGATTTACGCCTCCCCGGTGCCCACCGGCACATTCTATACCCTGACGCCCAGTTCTTCCTCCTTGGCGGTTGGTTGCAGCAATATGGCGTTGATTCGTGATGTGACCGTCCCCTCAGGTACAGTGATGAGTCCCGGTCAAACCTTCACCAAGACATGGCAGATCGCCAACACAGGTACCTGTAGCTGGCTCTATAGCTATAGTCTGGTCTTCGGAAGCGGGGAAAAAATGAGCGGGAATGGCTACCGATTGAGCAGCCGGATCAACGTGCCTGTTCCGGTCGGCGAGTGGCGACAAGTATCCGTCGAAATGCAGGCGCCGCAGCAGAACGGAACCTATACAGGTTATTGGCGCATCGCCAACGGCGATGGTTCAGCGTTCGGAGCGACGTTGGGCGTCTCTATCGTTGTAAAGAAGAATGCTGATCCGACAAGTACCAGTACGTCGGCAGCGCCGACTGCGACTCCGAATCTGCAGCAGACAGCAGATGCAGCGAACACGGCGCTTGCCGCTCAGCAAGCCGCGCAAACACAGACCGCTGCTGCACAAACGGCCATATCTGTGGGTCAGACTGCAATTGCCTGTCAGACTGCTGTAGCCCAGGGAACGCCAACGTGTCCTTAGCGAGAATGGCTATGGACCTGCGTCTAGCTTCTCTTTGATCGCGCTGACGTAGGCTCGGCTGCCTGCATAGCTCAGGTGTGTCCCATCCCGGATGAACCAGCCCGGCTCGCCGTGCGCCATAGCATCCCAGTCGATCAGCTCGGCTTCCGGCCAGCGCGCAACGCCTTCCGCGAGCTTCTTGTTGGCGTAGCTCTCCCAGCCGATCGGCCGATGGATATTGAGGAAGATTACTCGCTCAACTCCATGGGCGAGTAATCTTTCCATCGCCTGATCCAGGACCGGCGCCTCGAACGGGCGATTGCTGCCCAGGTGGATCACGACCACGCGTGCCAAGTGTCCCTCCCTGGCAAGTGTTTCAACC
>DAITPI010000205.1:0-7781 GCA_036833655.1 Anaerolineales bacterium
AAAGACCGCGCTGCTGGTCTTGTCTGCAGTTTTCCTGGGCATGAGCGCTTCGTCCAAGTATTTGCATTCTGCCGTGGGGATCGCCATCCTGATCGACTGGTTCCTCTCTGCCTGGGAAGCGCAACAAGTCAAAAAGTATCTTGGCAATGCGTTCCTGTGGGGTTTGCTTGCCATCGCCACATTCTTCGTCTGCAATCCTTTCTACTGGCCCGATCCCCTCGCCCGGATCCAAATCACGCTTCAGGCAGTCCGCGAGACCACGACCAACCCGAACGTCACAAGCGCCAATTTCCCCGTGTGGCAGCAACTGGTTTTCCTGTCCATGTCCGTCCCGCGCCAGTGGAACCCGGAAGGCATTTTGCTGCCCCTGGATGGGATCATCTTTATCCTGGCGTTGTTCGGGCTTGTGAAAACCTGGAAAGAGGATCGCTTCATCGCCATCTGGCTTTTCGTGGGTGTGTTCTTATTGCTGGTCTGGCGCACCAAATGGCCGCAGTATATCCTCGTCGCCACCGCGCCCCTGGCATTCGTAGCGGCGGAAGGGATCAAAGCCACAACGTCGAATCTCCTCAGCGGGTGGCGAGACCGGCCCCGGCGGCGGGAGAACGTGGCGAAGCCATCCCGCGCGGAGACGCTGCGCGCCTTGCCCTGGCTCGTCCCCGGCCTGCTCTTCTTCCTGCTCCTGACGCTGCTGCCCATCCTGTACCAGTTTGCCATGTCGATGACAACGCTCGGCGGCGCCTCCCTGCGCGACGGTTTGCAGGGCGGGATCCTGCGCGAGTTCTGGGGAGGCATCACGGGTCGAATTCCCCTCCCCTCCGCCAACTCGAACCTGGACCAGTACAAGGTGCACTACATTGGTTTGCTGGGCTACCTGGATACCCTGGGTTTCCTCAGCGGCAATGGCATCATCTTCTTTGGCTACTTCTGGACCATCCTCTCGGTTTCCCTGCAGGCAGTGCTGGGGATTGCCGCCGGGCTGCTGCTCTGGCGGAGCGCCGATCGAACGCGCAAGATCTGGCAGACCGTCTTTATCCTTCCCTGGGCGATCCCGGAAGCCATCGGCGCGCTGCTCTGGCTCAACATTTTTGCCCCGTTCAACGGCTGGCTGGCGCTGGCGATCAGCAAATACGGGCATCAGATTCCTTTTGCAAACCTCATGGGCTGGCAACGCTACCGCGACCTGACGCTCGTGGTGCTCTTGCTCTCTGCGGTCTGGTACGGATTTCCTTTCATCATGCTGGCGACCGGCGCCGGGCTGAAAATGCTGCCAAAGGAAGTCTATGATGCCGCGGCGATCGATGGGGCCGGCGCCTGGCAGACGTTCCGCTACATTACCTGGCCCCTCTTGCAGCCTCTGGTGTTACCTGCTCTGCTGGTGCGCGCCATCTTTGCGTTCAATCAATTCTACCTTTTTCAGATGCTGTTTCCCTACTATCAGAATATCGGCATGGTGACGCTGTCGTCCATTTCGTATTACACGCTGTTCCGCAGCAGCCAGTTTGCGTTTTCGGCGATGATCAATATTACCGCGCTGATCCTCCTGAGTGCCTTCGTGCTGCTGCTGAACCGCTGGGGTAAAGGTTCGGAAGGAGTGACCTATGCCTAGATCAAAGATGTCGCGAGTGCTCACGTCGCTCGGGCTTGTGTTGATTGGCATCTATGTCCTGTTCCCGATCTGGGGGATCCTCCGGCTGTCTTTCGACGGCTCTTTGCATGGCGCGCCGACAGAGTTCCGCCTCCTTCCCAAGGAGCCCAGCCTCCAGCCATTCTTACAGGTCCTCGACCGGCCGTACCAGTCGGTCGAATTCATGACCCTCTTCAGGAATAGCATGTACATCTGCATCCTCTCGACCCTCGCCGCGGTGATCCTGGGGACGAGCATGGCATATGCTTTCGCGCGCTTCCGTTTCCCCGGACGCCAGCCGGGCCTGTCCGTGCTGCTCCTGACCGCGATCCTTCCTCCGATCGCGTTTGCCACGCCCCTGTATATCCTGCTGAATCTGCTGGGCATCCGCACGACCCACCTTGGACTGATCGTCGTCTACGCGGCGTTTGCAATGCCGTTCTGCATCTGGAACATGCGCGCCGCGTTCCAGAGCCTCCCAAAAGAGCTGGAGGAGGCCGCGTTCCTCGACGGCGCCAGCCAGTTCCGGACCTTCCTGCAGATCAGCCTCCCGCTGGCGCTCCCATCCATCGCCGTTGCAGCCATCATCGCCTTCCTGACTGCGTATTCCGAGTTTACGATTGGCTGGTTGTTCCTCGACCAGAGCGACAAAGTCACCCTGGCAATGGCGATATACTCCATCGTCCAATCGGGGTCGGCGCAACCCTACAGCCAGCTGGGGTCTCTGGCGATCCTGGTATCCATCCCGGCGATCGTCATTTTCGTGATCTTCCAGAACACCCTGCTCGAGCGGATGATGTTTGGCTCCAGGAACGATTGAGAGCCCCTATCACTTTCTTAAGGAAAACGCACAATTACATTATCGTTTGTGCGCTCAAAAACGAATTGATGTAGAATCGGCAGCGTAGGACAAGCAAACCTTGTCCTACTATATTCTTCCTTGAGGTTTTTTTAATGACGACTCCCCACTGGATTCAGGATGCCATTTTTTATCAGATTTTCCCCGACCGTTTCGCCCGTAGTGCGCGCAACCCCGCCGGCAACCTGCCGTTCGAGCCCTGGGATTCCCCGCCAACCGTCCATGGCTTTAAGGGTGGCGACTTGTACGGCATCGCCGAGAAACTGGACTACCTGAAGGACCTGGGCATCACGGCGTTGTACCTCAACCCGATCTTTGCTTCTGCCTCGAACCACCGCTACCATGCTTACGATTATTACAAGATCGATCCGCTGCTGGGCGGCGATGAGGCGTTCACCGAGCTGCTCGAGAAGGCGCACAAACAGAATATCCGCGTGATCCTCGACGGTGTGTTCAACCATGCCTCGCGCGGTTTCTGGCAGTTCCATCACGTGCTGGAATGCGGCGAAGGCTCGCCGTACAAGGACTGGTTCTATTTCGACCCGGAACGGCTCAGGGGCAAGAAGCACTGGGGCGCCTACCCCTCTCCGCATGAAGTGCGGGCGCTACAGCACGAAGACAGCCTGACCGCCATTGGCTATCGCGGCTGGTGGAACTTGCCCGCCCTGCCAAAGTTCAACACCAATACGCCGGCAGTGCGCGAGTTCCTGTTCGGCGTGGCGGAATACTGGGTCAAGCGCGGCATCGACGGCTGGCGCCTGGACGTGCCCACAGAGATCGACGATGACTCGTTCTGGCAGGAGTTCCGCAATCGCGTGCGCGCCGTCAACCAGGATGCCTACATCGTCGGCGAGATCTGGCACGAGTCGCAGCGCTGGCTGCAGGGCGACCAGTTCGACGCGATCATGAACTACGATGTGACCAAGCCGCTCCTGGCGTTCTTCCCGGGCAGGAACCTGGACTTGCGGGTCCTGCACCAGCAATCGAATTACCGCGGCATTCAAAACCCCATCGATGCCCACCAGTTTGCCAATCAGGTCGATCACAATCTGCAGCTCTATAGGCCGGAAATCACCTCCTCCCAGATGAACCTGCTCGACACCCACGATACGCCGCGCTTTCTCTCGTGTGCCAGTGGGGATAAGGAAGCCTTGAAACTGGCGTGGCTGTTCCTGTTCACCTATCCCGGCGCACCATGCGTGTATTACGGCGACGAGGTCGGCATGGACGGCGAGCATGACCCGGACTGCCGGAAATCCTTTCCCTGGGAGGAGAGCAAATGGGATGCCAGCCTGCTCGCCTTTGCAAAAGAAACGATCGCTTTGCGTAAGCAGAACCCTGCCCTGCGCCGCGGGGATTTCAAACGCTTATGGTCGATGGACGGTATCTATGCCTTCTCGCGCTCCCTGGACGGGACAACTTTTGTCATTGCCCTGAATGCCTCTGAGTCCTCCGGGGAGTTAGAGGTTCCGTATGAGGCCGGGAGCGAGCCCACCCTGGTGTTTGGGAAAGCGAGCGGCTTCTCGATCAACGATGGGCGTCTGAGGATCAAAGTCCCGCCGAGGTGCGGAGCCGTGTTGAAGTAAATCAAAAGGACGAGCCGATGCTCGTCCTTTTTGTCATTTCAGGTGATCTTCCAGACGGCTTCCACCAGCCGGGGCAGGATTTCCCCCGACCTGCCATGAAAGACATGGTCGGCTTTCTGGGTGAGCGGAGTTGGCTCGGCGTTGATCTCCACGACCACCGCCCCTCGGTTGTGGGCAGCAAATGCCAGCGAGGCAGCCGGCTGCACGACACCCGATGTCCCGATCGAAAAGAAGACCTCACACGCCCGCGCCGCCTCCACCGCCGCTTCGAGCTGGTCTCGGGGTAACGACTCGCCAAACCAGACCACGTCCGGGCGCAGCAGGCCGCCGCAGACCCGGCACCTCGGCACCGATTCGGTGTCGTCGTCCCAGACTTCTGTAAAGGTATAGCACTCTGCGCAACGCACGCGCTGGATATTGCCATGCAGCTCCAGTACATTCTGGCTGCCTGCCATGCGGTGTAGACCGTCCACGTTCTGGGTGATAAGAGTGAAGCCCGGGACGTGTTGTTCCATCTCCGCCAGCGCGTAGTGACCAGGGTTCGGCCGCACCGCCTTGACGGCTTCGCGTCGCCAGGCATACCAGTCCCAGACCAGTTTGGGATCGCGGCGAAAGGCTTCGGGGGACGCCAGGTCCTCGGGCTTGTGCTGGGACCACAGACCCGCTCGCCCTGAGCCTGTCGAAGGGTGGGCGTCGCGAAAGGTGCGCAGTCCGCTCTCCTGCGAGACTCCGGCTCCGGTCAGGGCGACCAGGCGCGAGCTCCCGCGCAAGAGCGTGACCAGCTGCGCGGGAAACGCTACTGGACCGGCTGACATCGCGCCAGCGTGAGGTTACGATCGTAGATCGGCGTCCGCCCTGTTTCCTGATAGTCCTTATCGAGAGCGACCAGCTGGTACTCCAGCCAGGCTTCCTTGAAATAGTAATAACGGCGCAGGTTGAATGTACGGATGTTGTAGTTGAAGGACCCGTTCTCTTCTCGGACCATGATCGCGCCCGAGTTCCAGCGGGTTAGATTCAGTGTGTTTTTCTTCTCGCGCAAGCGGGTGAACAGGATCACCCTGTCGGTGTTGACCGTATCCTGCACAAAAGCAGTGATCTCGATGTTGCGCGGTGAGCAGGGTCCTTCGTTCCAGTACATAATGCCGCTCGAGGTCAGGATAGTCAGAAAGCCGGTGCTCTGCGGCGTGAAGTACGTGCCGCTGGAAACTCCGGGTGGCAGCCCGGGAGTGGGTAATCCAGGGGTTGCAAACGGACGAGGGGGCGCCGCGGTGGGAAAGAGAGTTGCCGTGTTGGTCGCCGTAAAATTCTCAGCACCGATCGAGGTCACTGTAGGTGTGAACGTGAGCGGTGTGCTCGTGGAGGTTGCAAAGAGATTCAGGGTCGGTAAGGGCGTATGGCTAGGCGGCGGCGTGGGTGTCACCGGTATGGGCGGCGGGGTGGAGCTGGCGCCAAATTGTGGCAGGCGGATATTCGGCAAGCCCGAGCAGCCAGCCAGGATCGATCCCAGGAGGAAGAGTTGAAGTAGTTTTTTCATCGGAATACCTTTGCCTTGTTCGGGAAGATCCGCGCGGCTTACGGGTTGACCGACTTGCAGTGCCTCAGCGAGATATCGGTTTGAGAGACGACGGAACGACCCAGTACTTTTTGTGTGGCGGTGGAAGCGACCAGCTGGTACTGGAGCCAGGCGTCTTCATAAAAGCGATAGCGGTCGATCTGGCTGAGCTCCAGGGTGTAGAAATACGTGCCCTGATCGTTATCGCTCATAATGGCGCCGCCGCCCCAATCCGTGTGGCGCCCGCTGTATTTGTCCTGCAGCCGGTACCAGAGCGTCACATAGCGCAAGCGGCGCGCGGGTTGCACCTGGACCGTGAAGCGGATGGAACGCGCCCCCTCACAGGTGCTGCCCCACACGATCACATCGGTCGAGCGCTGAACGGACATGAACAAATTCGGGGAAGGCGTGAACAGGTTGGGGCTGATAGGCTCAAGCGTAATTGTCACCCGGATGGTCGGGGTGGCGGTGGGCAGCGGTGTATTTGTCACCGGCGGAGTTCCCGTGTAAGGAGTGGTCGTGGGAGCCAGGGTATTGAGCACGAACAGATCCGGTGTGTGGGTCGGTTCCAGCGAATACGGCGTCACAGTGGGCATGGGAGAGCTGACCGCGGTCGGTGTCCCCAGGAACGGGATGGAGATCGGCAATGCCGTGCAGCCGGACAGGAGGGAGATGATGAGGGGAATAAAGACAAACCTTTTCATAGAACCTCTGTAGCCTTCCGGCGTCGCCACAGGAGGAAGACAATTACGGCTCCCATTGCGGCTGCCAGTCTGGCTCGGGATTGTTGGTGACCTGCTGCACGTCCGATCCATCCGGTCGCATGATAAATATATCAGCCTGATCGTTATTCCGCAACGAATTGAAGGCAATCCATTGACCGTCGGGGGAGAAGGAGGACGCCGCGTTGTTGCCGCCGTTGGTGAGCTGGGCAGCGGTCTGCGCCTCGACGTTGATGAGGAAGATATTCTTATCGCCGGGCAGACCGGCGTAGATCAACAGTTGCCTGCCGTCCTGCGACCAGTCCAGGCTGCCCCCGATCCCCGGGAGGCCCCGCGTCAGCTGCCGGACATCGGTGCCGTCATCATCCATCACAAAAATCTCGTACGTGTCGGGCTGGTCCACGGCCATCGCAAAGGCGATCCGCTTTCCAACGGGCGCCCAGTCCACTGCGACGATCGTGCTGGGCGCGGCATACAACAGGTCCTCGTTTTCACCGCTCACATCGATCGTCCACAGGGAGGTGGGCCCCTCCGGCGCGCGATTGGCAAACAGGATCCGGGAGCCATCCGGCGAAAAACTGGGAGAAATGACATTCCCGATCTTATCGGTCAGCCGCTTGATCCGTGAGCTCTCCGGCTCATACAGGAACAGATCGAACACGCCGCCGTCCTGATTGGAGGCGAAGGCGATCGCACCACC
Organism: Anaerolineales bacterium; assembly: GCA_036833655.1. GTDB lineage: Bacteria > Chloroflexota > Anaerolineae > Anaerolineales > Villigracilaceae > Defluviilinea. The sequence goes on from DAITPI010000205.1 coordinate 7,047, forward strand.
CGCCGGGGCATAGACCGGGTAATAACTGTGCGCTTCGAGCTCGGTCAGCTGGCGGTAATCGGTGCCATCGGCATTGACCGTACACAGCTGGTTGTAATCGCCGCGCGTGCAGGTAAAGATGATGCGCCCGATATGCTCCCTGGTGGGCGCGGGAAGCGGGGTATAGGTCGGCGGCAGAGTGGGCCGAGGTCGCTCGGTCGCATCGAAATTAGAGCTATTGATCGGGTTGGTGGGGAACAAGAGGCACAAAGCGATGGCGATCACCACAAAAAGCAATCCAACCGGCAGGCGGAGCGAGCGCGGTTGGTTCCGACGGGTGAAAATGCGTCGTCTCGACATAGGTTTTCTTAATTTTACAACGGATTAAGGAGAAGATTGGGCTCAATGCGGGATCGCACGAATCCGGGAAGGTATTCCCGTTCCCTGAGAAGTTGTTGATGTAACCTTTTCCTTCCAAAGACAAGCGATAACCACTTGTAATTCTCAAGGTTTCTTCATAAAATCAACTTGCCCCAATTTATCCACTTTTTCATCGTTGGAAAGGAGGTGAGCTGATCTAGATTTCGCCCGGCTTTCTCCGCGATACAGTACAAGAATGACCCATCGGATCTCGATTATTCTAAGAGGAGAATATATGATGAAAGCTAGGAAGATTTTTGCATGGTTTGTAGTATTGGTTCTTTTCGTAACTCTCATTGGCACCATCCCCGCCGCGGCAGCCCCGCAAGATTCCGC
>DAITPI010000206.1:0-7772 GCA_036833655.1 Anaerolineales bacterium
CAAAGGCAAGACGGGACAAAACAATGAAAGTTACATAATCTGGCCCTGCGACCAGACCCATATCTAGCCCAATTCAGGAATACCCTGAGGATCCCCCCATATATATGCCATCCGATGTAACCTTTTCATATTAATAGAATTGCAGAGTACTATCATTTGCCTGAAATAGGGAGCGATCGTCCGAATCGCTGTAACTTTTCGAGCACGGGAGTGTCATGTCACTGAGGACTGAGGAAAGTCCATCTTATTTTCATTTTTTGAAAGGAAGGCTATTATGTTATTTGCACCCAAAGAGAAGGGCCAGGGGCTTGTCGAGTATGCGATTATTCTCGCTCTCGTCGCCATCGTCGTCATTGCGATCATGCGCCTCCTGGGACCGAAGATCGGCAACACCTTCAGCACCATCAGCAGCTCGTTGCCGTAACCCGCTCGAGAGAGCAATAAACGCCCTGTCGCCTGACAGGGCGTTTCTGTTTTCCACTCAGGCCTGCGTCTTGACAACCCTTTGCGACAGCTCCGCGGCCGCCTGTTTCATCACCATGCTGGCTGTATCCGTGGGGAACTTGACCGCAATCGGCAGGTGCTGATTGTTCGCCAGGGTGAAATTGCCCAGCATGTAGGGCACCATTAGCCGGATCTCGATCTCGAGAATTCTTTCGGCTTCGGCCTTGGTCAGCCCTTCGAGGCCCACCGCCCGGTTGAGGATCGGGTAAACGCGCGCCGGTTCAGTGCCCTCCCCACGCAGGTAATGCCACAGCTTCTTGGTGTGATTGACCGTGCTGAGATCGGTGCTCAGGATGAGGACGAGCATATCTGCCTCATGGATGATCGGCATGCTGATCTTCGAGAGCGAACGGCCGAGGTCCACCAGAACATAGTGGTATGACTGGCGCAGTGTATCTACGATATGTGGAATATGACCAACCTGCAGATTGAGGGCGGTCTCCGGGTCCGGAGCGCCGGGCAACAGGTGGAACGCCCACTGCGGCGGCACGACCAGATTCTCACGCAGGTAGGCTGGTGTGATCTTTTCCGGGGGCTGCTGCGCGACCTCGACGAGGTTAAACCCATACTCGGGGACACCCACCAGCGGCGCGATCGCCCCCATCGGCAGCACCAGATCCGCTAGAGCGACCATGGATTGCCGGGACTGGCAGGCAATGTTCATACCGATGTTCGCACACAGCGATGAGGTGCCCGTCCCGCCCTTGCCGCTCAGGAAGACCAGCAGGTAGCCCTTGTCCTTGCGTTTACGCAGGCGCTTCCCCTCGCTCAAGAGCCGGGGGATCGAATCCACCAGGGTCATCATCACCATGCCCGATTTGACAAAGTATTCGGCGCAGCCCGCTTCCAGGCAGAAGTGCATCTCCTCCGGGTTGGAACGGCTGCTCAGCACTACACAGGGAACCTCCGCCATGCTGGCGTTCTCCTGTAAGGCTTTGATCAGCTGCACAGCGTTCATGTCTGGCAGAGCCGGGTCGAAGATCACCAGGTCTGGCGCGGCGCCCGCGGTGAGCTGCATGGCTGCGTTCCCCGTGGGCGCCTGTTCCACGCGATAGTTTTTCTTTTGCAGCAATTGGGCTAGAAAATTGCGATTGGCTTCGTCTGCGTCGATCACCAGGATTGTGATGTCGTCCATGATGCCTGATCCTTTCGATGTGACTACGGCAATGCAGTGACCACCCAGCGCCTCTCTGAATCGGATCGCGTCAGGATGAGCAGCAGGCAGGGCGAGCTCGAATCCAGCTTCCGCATCTCCTCCGGGGTTAGCTCCCGGATCGAATACACTTCATAAACCAGCCGATCATTATTGCTCATGGAGAGCTCGATGGGATCCTTCGGGTTGAGGGTCCGGACGACCGCTTCGAGCTGCGTGCTCCACGGTAAGGCGACCCAGCGGCAGACCTCCGTGCCATCCAGCCACTCCGGTCCACGGGGGTCCCATCTCCCGTTCGTCAAATAGCCCCGACCCAGATCGAAGCTCCAGCCTCCGGGCAGGCTCACGCCTGTCGGATGCGGCCGGTTGGGGTCTAGCACGGGCTCCGGACGCGACTGCTGATAAACATTGAATATGATCAGCGCTGCCGTGATCGCCATGGCAACGCCCAGGAGCGTCATAGCCGTGTAGATGTAGCGGCGGTAGGGCCGGAGCGCATTCTCGAAGGCGCTGACTCGCTCCTCCACCGGATTCACCGGTTTGGATTCGACCTCCACCAGCACTTCCTCACCGCCGTCCAGGGCGATGGAACGGACGTCGGTGATCTCTTCCGCCTGTGCGTCACCGGCACGCGGCTGAAACGCCTGCCTCTTGAGCTCCTCGAAATCGATCTCGGGCTCAGGCTCGACCACGGGCTCCGAGGCGGGGATCGCGGCTTCGACTGCCGGCTCAGCAGACTCGGCGGCGAGTATGTCGATCAGATCGTCGATCTCGTCGCTTTCGGTCGCAGCTTCTGCAGGCTCCTCCTGCATCTCCGCGGCCTCGCCCGGCTGGAGCGTCTGAGGCAGGTCGATCTCGACCAGTGTTGGCGCCTGTTCGACCTCCGGCTTCTTGCCCCGGCGGCTGAACCGCTGCCACCACTTCGAGTCTCGCTGGCCCTTGTCCGCATCTTCCTCGATCAGGGAACGGCGCACATCCTCCAGGATATCGTCCGCGTCGGCATTGTCCTGAGAGCTGAGGGAGGGAGATTTGTCCATCTCGCCGGGGGCTTCTGCATTCTCTTGATCGCCACTCGCATCCAGGGAGGCTGGCAGCACTGGCTCATCCGCCGGGACGGGTTCCGTCATGGCAGATTCTGCCTGCGCCTGAAGAGACGTCTCCTCGCCAGCCGGTTCGCCTGCGCTCTTAGCCAATTCATCCCGTGGTTCGTTGACGAGAGAGGTCACTTCGTCCTGCTGCTCCTCCGGAACCGGTTGTGACGATTCCGCATGTGCCTCCACAGACTCGATCGACGTGCTCTCAAATAGTTTCTTGATACGATTCTTCTTTCGCATGGCTTTCTCACTATTAAGGAATGCTTGTCGGCAGCGGCGGCTGCTCGAACCTGAAGGTCACAACGACCTCGCCTTCCTGCGGCAGCTGGAAGCGCTCGTTGCGATACAGGCCCGGCAGACTGACGTTCACATTGATGCCAGGCGTGAACCCGGACATATCGAAGATGGCAACACCATTCTGGGTCCGCTGCGTAATCTGCTGGTTGGTGGACGTCTCGAGCAGTACCGTCATGGCGTCGATCCATTCGCCCTCATCCGGCGCGTTGTTGCCGTTGCGATCCATGTACACTTCCACCCGCACCGTCGCGTTCGAGACGAAGACGGTGGGCGTCGGGACCGGGGTGCGCGTCGGAATGATCGTCGGCGCGGCGACGGTCGCCTGGATGTTGTTGGTATCCAGGAGATAAAGATCGAACGCCTCGAGATTGTTCACGAAGCCGTTCACATAATCGGCGCCACCCTTGCACTTGAGCTTGTCCTCCACATTTTCCCAGGTCAGCGGAGCGTTGGCTTTCTTCACAGCAATCACCGCCTCCCGGAGACAATTCATACCGCTGTGATAGGAGAGAAATGTGAAGCGCCACAGGTCTTCATAGGTAGTGATATCTGACTCTCCACCGGCATTCAACGTGGCGACAGCCGCCGTTGCGTTGTCGCCCCCTTGCCGAATCCATCTCCGCAGCTTCTCCTGGGTTTCCGCGGCAGCCGTAGCCGTGGCAGCATCCGCGTCCGAATCGGGCTTGACCACTACATTGAGGATCGCGTCCACTTGCTGGCAATTTGCCTTGAAGAGCATGCCAAGAATTCCTATGCTCTCCTTGGCTTTGTTCAGGTCGAATCCATATTTGCAGTCCGCGCAACTGGCGTCCATCAGCTTGACCACGGCCCCGCGGATCATAGCCTGTTGTTGCGGCTCCAGGCTCAGATAGGAGCGGGAACAGTCGGAAAGCACCGACGGGCAGACTCGCAAATAGAGCGTGGGGTCGCGGCGCAACAAGACATCCACGCCGAGCTGGTTCACCTGCCCGAGGCCATACTCATCCAGGTAAAAGCGCGCATTGCCGGGCCAGAACTGGGTTTCGATCTCGATCAGAGTTTTTAGTATCTTTGGTGGAATTCCCTGGTCCCGGCTGGCAAGCCAGATGTAGTCATCGTACTGATTCTGCCACTCGATCATCGCGCCGGTGGCACGCTCGAGGCCACAGGCCGTAGGCCAATTGAGGCCGATGCTCAGGCCGCCCGCGGGGCAATCGCTGGCATCCACGATGCCGTTGAGCAGGAGTTGCGTGGCGAGCGTGTGAAGTGTTTTCCTGGTGTGAAGCTGGTAGGGGAACTGCACGAAATCGTCCCAGGTGACGCCCACCTCGTCGGACACGCCCCAGGCAACGGAACAGGCATTGTTGAACACACTGAATTGACTGACCGAATCGATCGTCACCAGATAACCTGCATCGGTCTGTGTGACGGAGACCGAAGCGATGACGGTTTCACTGCTCTCGCCGGTCTCCGCGTAGGCGGCGAACACCAGCCTCGAGCTTGTCGTCAGGTTCACGGCGCAGGGTGTTGCCGTACAAACAAACTCGTCTGAATTTACAAAACCGCGGATCGTGACCGCGATCCGGGTGGGCAGGGACGAGAATGCGCTTAAGATCACATAGGGTTGCGGTACAGCCCCTTTTGGCGCCTCGATGAAGGCATACAGCCCAGTAGGCAGGACGCTCACGGAGGTTGGCAGGCTGGATTCGGGAGCCGCCGTCGAGTTCTGAAGCGGCGGGGTCGTCGTCACCCGTGGAGAGGCCGTTGCCGCAGGAGGGGCATTTGTCTGCAGTGCTGCATCCGCGGCGGCGCGAGGCCCGGCGCTGATCTGCGCCTGGACAGCGAGGATCCCCAGAAAACCTGGAAGCGCTATCCCAAGAGCAAGGATGAAGCGAGGGATGGAATGGCGTCTCTTGGTCTGCATCGCGTTTATTTATTGGATAACTGGCTGGTTACGCGCTTCCACGCCGCAGAGGGCACTGCAGGCGGCAGCGCCTTATAAGAGTCATCGCTCAGCTGATATGCCATCTTTTCCAGGATCAGGCAGATGGGCAGGTCGGGATTATTAAGAATGAATGGTTGACCAAAGTTGAGGGCGCGGTTCACCTCACCCGCCTCGTAGGGTAGGACGAAATCGACCGGACGCTTGAGGACTTTTTCCAATTGCGCCTGTTTGATCGCCGGATTGGAGGAATTGTTGTTGAGGGCGATCTTTACCTTATCCAGGGGAATCCCCAACCGGTCATAGATCTCGATGGCACTCATAGTAGTCCGCAGGGAAGCCATCTCGGGCGCCATGATAAGCAGGATCGTGCTCGACATCGTCAGCATCTGGATAGTCATATCGGAAAAGTCATGGGAGGTATCCACGACCACAAATTCGACCTGGCTCTTGATCCGCTCCATCAGCAGGCGGAGCGTCTCATTGCCAAAGGTATCGGCAGCAATCGGGTAGCGCGGGGAAGCAATATAGCGAACGCCGCTTTTGTGGGTGCACATCATCTCCCCCACCACCGCATCGTCAACATGCTCCGTTTCGATCCCGACCAGATTCTCCCAGGTCGCGGTGGGCTTTGCATCCAGCATCAGCGACACTTGCCCGGCCGTCAGAACACCATCCATAAGAAGGGTCTGCTTACCCCAGAGTTTGTGAAATGCCAGTCCCAGATTGACCACAATGCTGGAACAGCCCAGGCCTCCCCGCAGGCTGTGCACGGTGACAACCGTCGCAGCGGTGGCGCCGGTGGCCTCCCTCCGCGCGATCTGCATCGCCTTGCCGCGGCGGGCAAGGATGCCCATGCGGGCTACCAGTTCTTCAGGCTGGAAAGGCTTTACCAGATAATCATCTGCCCCCAGCTCAAAGGCTTTCAGTTTCTCGCTTAGTTCATCCTGGGAGGTAATGACGATGACCGGGACATAACTGAACTTGGGGTCGCGGCGCAAACGCTCGAGGATCTGGAATCCATCCGCGTCGGGCAACTTTAAATCGATGACCAGCATCTCAGGCTCAAAGGATGGAATCTTTGCAAGGCCTTCGCTGCTTGATTTTGCATACTCTAGTTCGTATTCCGCCTCTCGAACCGCATTCCGTATCAGTTTAAAGTAAAAAGGCTCATCATCAATTAGCAAAACCCGCATCTATTCCTCCACGAGGCTACGATTTCTACAATGATCTGACTGTGAAGCGGCCGTCGGCGAGAAAACTGTTCGACGTCTCCATCAGTATCTTACCGGTAAGCTTGATCTCCCCGATCAGATGATCCAGAGCCTCAGTATAACCTTCAACACTCTGCTTATCAAGCCTTTGTGCGTACTGAGATAGCTCGGACGCTCCCAGACTGGCAGCGATGCCTTTGAGGTTATGCGCCGCCCTGGAAAGCCCGACCAGGTCTTTGCGGGCGAAGGTGTCTTCGATGGTTTGAAGTCTGGCGGGAAGCTCTTCGACAAAGTCGCCTAAAAGCTCCCTGTACATGTTCAGATCCCCCCCCACCTGTTTTAGTCCTCTCTCAATGTCGAGAACAGCATGCCCGGGCGCCTCCTGCGCAGGCGAATCGACCGGCGTGGTCGCGACGGGCCGCGTGCTCAAACCGTACCGTAACAAGCGCTGAATGTGTTCGATCTCGAACGGCTTGGAAACATAATTGTCGATACCGGCCTCAAAAAGTTCTTGCCCTTTTTCGGGAAGATAACTTGCGGTGACGGCAACGATAAACGTGTGCAGACCACCGTTCTCCCACTCGCGGATGCGGCGGCTGGTCTCCACGCCGTCCATAACAGGCATCTGCAGGTCCATAAAGATGACGTCGTAGCGCTGGCGCTTGACCGCATCGATCGCCTCGAGGCCGCTAGAAACGATATCGACCATATGACCATCGCGTCGCAACAGCAACTGCATCATGCGCTGGTTCAATGTGTCGTCGTCAACAACCAGAATTTTCGCCGACGGGGTGTTCTCGGTGCCAGGTTGGTTATCCGCAGCGATGTCCATAAATGAAGCTATCTCCATATGCCAAAAACAACAATCCAGCAGTAAGTTCTGGGCAATATTTGTAAAGAGATTTGCCCGCCTTCGCGATACGGATAATTTGAAGGTTTTTGCCTGCCTGATTATCAAATTCATGACGCCGGATACCAGCAAAGGTTACCCCAAAGTGATGCCCGTGGTGCTTGCAATGAGATTACAACTGAAACGCCCGCCTGTGTCTGCGCAGGCGGGCGTCGTTCGTCTAGGCCGAATAGCCGGGCGACCTGGGTTTCAGAAAGAGCAGATAAGCGTAGCCAAGTCCAAAGAGCACGTAGGCGATGATCGCCATCCAACCGTTAGAGCGCAAGATGCCCGTGGAGATCCCGACCACGCTCATCGCCAGACCGGCGATCGCGCCGACCAGGGAGGCAATCCCCATGCCTTTTTGCAGGCTTGCCTCATTGACATCCTTGGCGAACCAGAGCAATAGGCCGCCTGCAATCATGGCAGTGCCAAAGAACTGCGAGACCAGCTTGGTGGCTGCGTATTCGTCCACGCCAAACTGACCGAGCACCAGGCTGGGCACGATCAGAAAACCCAATCCAAGCAAGACAGCGACGAGGGCATTGAACAGAAACAGGATGCGGTAGTTCATTTTGTTCTCCTTGTGAAATTGAACGGGGTTGGACGCTGAATTACTATACAACGGCTACCCGTCTGCGCCAAGAAGAATGCACCTCCTGCGCCTTACATCCGCCTAACATCGACATCCCCCATTGGT
>DAITPI010000207.1:0-7746 GCA_036833655.1 Anaerolineales bacterium
CGCACCCCGATGTGAACATGATCTTCGGCGCGGTCATCGACCCGAACATGGGCGACGATATCCGCATCACCGTGATCGCCACGGGCTTCGAGCGCAGCAGCAGTATGCCTCGCCGCGCCCTCGAGCGCCAGACCCGCAATGATACCAGGCGGTCGGATTCTGTCGGTTATGTGCGACCTTCTGAGTCGGTGAGCGTCCACACGGACTACCAGTCCGGTGAGCAAAAACCAGCCAGCGCGTCCCTGCCGTCAGTTAACAAAGACGATCTCGACATCCCGACCTTCTTGCGGAATCGCCGGTAAAAAAATCGATCAAACCTGACAGGTCTATTCCGCGCTGTTTTCTATCCTGACGACCGCGCGGCGCTAGACCATGATGACTCAGGTCTCTGGAGACCTGTCAGGTTTCCTCGTTAACATAACTCGGTCAAGTCCAGTTCCCCTTTGCCGGGGCGGTTCTGGCGTGCCTGGGCGAGGCATGCCTGGCCGCCCCGTGCGTTTGCCTCCACCTGTCCTCCCCAAATACCCAAATTCAGCAAATCACGAAAGCTGAGAAAACTCCCGAAAACAGGGGTGCGGGCGCCCGAAGGCGCCCGCACCCCTGTTTTCGGGCTGATACTTCTCATCTGTGATCTACTGAAATTGGTTTATATAGATAATTTCCCTAGTATGTCCTTGGGGATTTGGGGGAGGTGTCACATAGTGACAGTGGGGGCACTTATGCTAAAATACATCCAATGAAAGCCACACTCCCCGAACCTGTGCATGAATCCTATAAAAGACACCGTCAGCAGCGGACAAGCCAGATCCTTTTGCCGGTGATCCTGGCAGCCGTGTTGTTTGTCGGCTTGATCCTGCTCGTCAATATCGCCACCTTTGGCTACAGCGGCGATGTGGGCCGCTGGGCAGCGATCTCCACCATGTGGATTTCCATCCCGGTTTGCCTGACGGGTTTCGTGTTTTTGATCCTGCTGGTGGGCATGGTGTACCTGATGGCGCGACTTCTGGGCGTTGCGCCTGCCTATACTCTCCAGGCGCAGAATTTCGTTCAAAAGTTTGGAATCCGCATCCGCCTCCTTGCGGATAAGATTGTGCAACCGGTTTTTGCGGTCAATGGGTTTGGTGCCACCATCAAGGCACTTTTGGGAAGGAAGTAGTTCGATTGCATCCCTCCCGGGAGGGGATGGGTGCCAACTCACAGAGGAGATCCAATATGAATGACAATCGCGTGTTGGTGTTTGGCGCACTGATCGGTGCGGCGACGGGTCTGGCGGCTGCCATGATGCTGCAGCGCCGTGCCCAGAAAACCGGGCGTGAAATCACGCTTTCCGCGGGGGAAGGCATCCAGCTGGGGGTGATGGTCCTCGGCTTGCTGCGAGCGGTCGCCGGTCTGGCAGATCGAGACGATCAGCGCTGACGCCATCGTCTTCTACAAGAAGAGAACAGGGACACGATCCGATCGTGTCCCTGTTTTTATCCTGTGATCCTGCCCTTCAACTCTTCGGGCTCGAAGGGTCCCTTTTCCCGCATCAGGGCACGCGCCTCCTCCACTTTGTCCCAGACGTTCCATAGAAGCACACCGCGTACCAGCCCATCATCCAGGTAGTAAATCACGCCCTTTTTGAACGGCTGCTCCTGCCAGTCCTCCACGGTCCTCATCTTGCTGCTGAGCTCGCCCACGGCCTCGTAGCCCAGGTCGAACAGGTCGGAATAGAACATCGGGATGTGAGTATAGGCTTCGGTGGCGCCAGCCATGTTCCGCCCGGCGACCGTCCCCATTTGCACGGCGTTATCCTCGTGCTCCACACGGACCCGCTTTTCCAGGCCAGAGTGGACGAAGCTGGCTACATCCCCGGCTGCGTAAATATCGTGAATGGATGTCTCCAGGTTCTCGTTCACGATGATGCCGCTATTCGTCTTGATGCCCGCGGCTTTTGCCAGGTCAAGGTTGGCGTGAATGCCGATGCCCGCCACCACGCCATCGGCGTCGAAGAGGCGTCCGCTGCCGGTGTGGACGATGAGGTGGTCATCCTGCTTCTGGACGCTCGAGGCAGATTCGCCACTGACCACTTCGACGCCTTTTTCACGATAGTAATCATTCAAGAAATGCGCCAGGTCAGCCGGAAAGATATGTTCGCTAATGGTGTTCTCCGGGAAGATCATGGTCACCTTTTTGCCGACTATGGTCAGCGCCGCGGCAAGCTCCGAGCCGATAAAGCTGCCGCCGATCACAACGAAGCGATCCCCCGATTCGGTCAACGCTCGCAAATGCTTGTAATCCCGGAAATTCCGATAGTAAATGATATTGCCATCCCCGAACGGCAGGCGGTTGGGCGTGCCGCCTGTGGCGAGCAGCAGCCTGTCGTAGGTGTATTCTTCGTCTGCATCGTCAAGGACCTGTTTTTTCTCGGGATCCAGTCCTTTGACCTTGCGATTCAGATGGATGTCTGTCCCTCGTTCCCTGGTTTTGCGCCAGATCTTCTCCTCGGGACGTCCCTTCCACAAGCCCTTGGAGAGATTGGGGCGCATGTACGGCGGATCGGGCTCCATGCTGATCATACCGATCGAGCCCTCCGGATCGAGCTCACGGATCCCCTTTGTCGCCGCATCCCCTGCCAGACCCCCGCCGATGATCAAATACCTATAATGTGCCATCTCTTCCTCCAGTTCGTAAAACGTCACACCTGCGCTGCGCGCAGGCGCAAGTGTTGCGAGTCCTATGTCCGCAGGGCAACCTGCGGAGCGAGTGACGTGGCAATCTCACCTGATCCATAAAAGAATATTCTGATGAAATGGATCATGAGCTTGCTCCGTCATGGCGCCCGGGCGCCACTCCTTGTAATGACGGTAATGTGACTAATAGATGTAACCAATAATAGCACCTTACTTGCGAATACAGATGAGACCTTTCAGATACGCCGCCTCCGGGAATTGCAGCGCGACCGGATGGTCCGCAGCCTGGAACAGGTGCTCCACAATTTGCGCCTCCACACCTGCGTCCAGCGCGGCGCCAGCGACGATCTTCTGGAATAAGCCCGCGTCGATTCCGCCCGAGCACGAGAAGGTGACCAGGGTGCCGCCCGGTCGCAGGAGCTTAAAGGCGAACAGGTTGATATCCTTGTAGCCACGCGCAGCCCGCTCCGCCTGCGCGGCGGTGGGGGCAAACTTGGGTGGGTCGAGGATGATCATGTCGAAGGAACGGCCCTCGTCTCGGAAGCGGCGCAGCAACTGGAAGACATCGCCCTCCAGGAGAGTTGCTCTCTCCACCGGCAAGTTGTTCAGCTCGATATTCTCCTTTGCCAGAGCCAGCGCCTCTGCCGAGGAGTCGATCGAGAGGACGGACTTTGCCCCGCCTGCCAGGGCGTTGACCGTGAACCCGCCGGTGTAGCAGAAACCATCCAGGATATCCTTGTCTTTAGAAAGCTCGCGCACGCGCAGGCGGTTGGTATGCTGGTCGAGATAGAAGCCGGTCTTGTGTCCGCTTTGCAGGTTGACGTTGAATTTGAGCCCGTTTTCGGTGATGGGAAAGATGAAAGAGGGAAGAACGCCGCGCAAAGGTCCAACCCTGGGCTCCAATCCCTCGAGCTCACGGACGTCCGCATCGGAGCGTTCATAGATTGTGGAGAGTCCGGTCTCTTCCAGTAAGAGATCTGCCAAAGCCTCCTTCCAGAATTCAGAGCCGGCGGTCAGCGATTGCAGGACGAGCACGTCCCCATAACGGTCGACGATCAGCCCCGGGATGCCATCCGACTCTGCATAGATCAACCGGTACGCGGCGGTCACATGCGGATCGATCCACGAGTATCGAGTATCGAATGCGGACCGGATCCTTCGCCGGAAGAATTCCCGGTCCACCGGCTCGTCCTCAAAGGTCCAGGTACGCGCCCGGATCTGCGAGGTGGGCGAGTAGGATGCGCGGGCGAGGAAATCCCCACTTGCGGAGATCACATCCACGGTCTGGCCTGAGGCAGGTCTATTCTCCACGTGCTGGACCGCGCCGGAGAAGATCCAGGGATGGCGGCGCAAAAGGCTCTTCTCCCGGCCCGGCTTGAGGGTCAGCGCAGGCATTATTCCTCGTTCGCAAAACGCCGGAAGTTCTGCATCCAGTGCTCGGGGTCCTCGATGGAGGTAAAGCCGAACTGTTTGTAGAGCCCGTGGGCGTCGTTCGTGACCAGCACCCAGCGACGCATGTCCTTCAGGTCGGGGTGCTCCATGACCGTCCGGATCAGCCACTTGCCGAGGCCGTGCAGGCGGTACTCCTCCTGGATGAACACGTCGCACAGGTAGGCAAAGATCGAGTAATCGGTGACCACGCGGGCAACGCCGATCTGCCTCTCGCCATCGTAGACGCCGAAGACGAGTGAGTTCTGGATGGCGCGTTCCGTGCGTTCACGCGGACGGGTGTTTGCCCAGTAGGCGCGTTTGAGAAACTCACAAATGGCATCGATATCGAGCCGGCTCGGGTCGGTGCTAATCGTGAAACTGTCACGCTGTGTTTCCAGGATCTGGGGCATGGCGTGAGTCTATCATAGGTGTTATGATTTCTGGCGTTGCGAGCCGGATATCGTGAGGCGTGGCAATCTCCGCACAACCGAGATTGCTTCCCGAGGGCTCGCGATGACATTTAACAGGAGAGTCAATGCTCAAACCCATTCGCTGGAACACCTTTATCCGGGATTTTCTTGTCATCCAGATTGGATTCTTGCTCTATGGCCTGGCGCTGGCGCTGATCATCCGTGCCCAGGTGGGGACCAGCACGTGGCTGGTGCTGGAAGTTGCTCTGGCAGACCTGCTGGGAATCCAGATCGGCACCATGACCGTGTACATGGGGTTTGCCGTGCTGATCCTTGCCCTCGTGCTGCGCGAGCGCGTCGGCTGGGGGACGCTGGGAAATATCCTGAGCATCGGTCCCTGGCTCAACCTGTTTTTGTGGCTGATCCCGGCTCCAAACGATCGTTTGCCACTGCAAATCGGCATGTTCCTGCTGGGCATCCTGGTGCAAGGCATTGCGACCGCCGTGTATATCGGCGTCGACGCGGGCGCCGGTCCGCGGGACAGCCTGATGTTGGCGATCCACCGCACTACCGGGGTCAGCATCCGTGCCGCCCGCGGCGCGATCGAGATCATCGTAGTATTGATCGGCTGGCTATTAGGTGGTCCGGCAGGCTGGGGCACCGTAGCCTTTGCCTTGTTAATCGGTCCTTCCGTCCAGTGGGCGTTCAAGCTGTTCCACGTGCAGCCTCACGGACCGGAGCTCGCCGAGGCAGCCGCGGATTAGCGATCGCCTGTTCAAACTATTCACATAGAGGATTGCAATTATGGAGAATGAAATCGTCGCAGGAGGCTCACCCGCGGTTCCCGCCGCACCCAGGAATCGCTCAGGCGGCGCCCTCGTTCTATTCATCTTGCTCTCTCTGGCAATGCCGGTCTGTTTGCTGAGCTATCACCTGTTTCTCTGGTTCGGCGAGCAGACAGCGCTCGCCGAAGGGAGCCTTGGATCTCTCTCCTGGTCTGGCGTGATCGGGCTGGCGGCCCAGGGAGCTGTCATGACCGGCGTCACGTTCGCATTGTGGCGCCTCACCGCAGATGCGCGTCTCAAGTCGGTGTATGCGGGCTGGATGGTCGCGGCGCTGATGGCATTCCCCGGTTTGCTGCTGCGATTGCTGGGACCGAACCGTGACCAACTGGGCTTCCTCTTTCAAATTGTGATTTGTGCCGGCACCGCGCTGCTTGTTACGAGAGTGTGGCGCGGGCGACCCGGCTGGCAAGCGGAGGGCATCTCGTTTGCATTCCTTCTGGCAGGGTTCGGCGCAGGTCCGTTCGCAGTGTTTGGCGCCCTCGGCTCCCCGATGGACGCGATCCTGGGTCTGCTGGCAGGCCTGTCCTTTGGCTGGCTGGCGGCCTCATTGATCGAATCCACAGGAGAGAGTCGCTTCGTGGATGCGTTTGGGATCGGCGCACTGCTTGCCCTGCTCGGCTCTGCGATCGGGTATGACGGGTCGCAGCTGATCCTGCTTGCCATCCTGCCGTCGTTTGCCTTTGCGGTGGCAGCGCTCATGCCGTCTCGAGTCTCCATGGCTCTTCTTACCGGATTGCTCACGGCAGCAGGCTTGATCTTCTTCGATCCCACCGAGCTGACCATCATGCTGGGCGACCTGGTTGGCGTGGCGACCCGGGCGGTCAGCGTCACGGTTGGGTTGGGGCTGGTAGTGGGATTTGTTGCCCTGATGATCCGCTCGATGCGGGATGCTGGCAGCGGTTCGGGCGTGGGTCGCGCGCTGGGCGCGGTCGCGGCTCTGGGGGTGTGGATTGTTGCCGGCATCCTCTTCTTCACAACCGGCAACCCCGGCTTCTACGGCGACCGGCTGTTCGTGATCCTCAAAGACCAGGCAGATATTTCCAGCGTGCGACAGATCGCCGATATCCGGGAACGCCGTACGGCTGCTTATGAGAGGCTTACTCAACACGCAAATGAGACCCAAGGCGGTCTGCGGGAGACCTTCGATCAGTTCGGCGTGAAATACACGCCGTACTATCTGGTCAATGCACTGGAGGTGCGCGGTGGGACCCTGGTCCAGTTCTATCTGTCACTGCGTCCGGATGTGGACCGGGTCATTCCCAGCCCGCGCCTGCGTCCTGTTGACGGGAGCGGACTCTCGATGTCGGCATTGAGCCAGCCGGATTCCGCCCCGACCAGTGTGCAGTGGAACGTGAGCATGATCGGCGCCGACCGGGTGTGGGAAGAGTTTGGCGCACGCGGCCAGGGGATCGTGGTGGGGCAATCCGACAGCGGGGCGGATGTCAATCATCCGGAGCTGCATGACAGCTATCGCGGCAACACGGAGGGGGACGATTACAACTGGTTCGACCCGTGGAATCACCGCCTCTCGCCTTATGACGATGGCGGTCACGGCACCCACACCCTCGGGACCATCCTGGGTCAAAACGGCATTGGCATTGCCCCGGGCGCGACCTGGTTTGGCTGCGTCAACCTCGACCGGAATCTGGCAAACCCGGCCCTGTACCTCGATTGCATGCAGTTCATGCTCGCGCCGTTCCCGCAGGATGGCGATCCGTTCACCGATGGCGATCCGACCCGTGCCGCGGATGTAATGAACAATTCCTGGGGCTGCCCTGAGCTCGAAGGCTGTGATCCCAATGCATTGCTTGCCGGGGCAAATCATTTACGCGACGCGGGGATTTTTGTCGTGGCCTCGGCAGGCAACGACGGGCCGAATTGTGGCACGATCGACGCGCCGCTGTCGCTGTACGATTCTGTCTTTTCGGTCGGCGCTATCGACAGGTCGGGCACGATGGGGGTTTTCAGCAGCCGGGGACCGGTCTCAGCCGACGGCTCGGGACGGATCAAGCCCGATATCGTCGCGCCCGGCGTGGATATCCTTTCCGCGCTGCCCGGAGGGACCTATGGCTCGAATAGCGGCACCTCCATGGCTGGACCGCACGTGGTCGGCGCGGTGGCGCTGCTCTGGTCCGCGGACCCGAGCCTGATCGGCGATATCGATCGCACGGAACAGCTCCTCATCCAGACAGCCGATCCGTATTCTGGTGATACCGGCGTCGGTTGTTTCGAGGGCGATATCCCCAATGCCGCGTATGGGTATGGCGCTCTGGATGTGTATGAGGCGGTGAAGGAGGCGCTGGGGCGTTAGATGCCGTCGAAATTCGATCCGCAGAAGCACCACAGGCGTTCGATTCGGTTGCCGGATTATGATTATTCTCAGCCGGG
>DAITPI010000208.1:0-2670 GCA_036833655.1 Anaerolineales bacterium
GCTGCTCTCACGCATGATCTAACATGCGGAGCTTTTCTCCTACATCGTCGGCTCGTAGGCTGAAATCCGTATGTCAAAAAGTACCCTGTCATTCTTAACGACCCGCTTTTCGGGGAGTCAAGAATCCCCGGGAGCGTGAGCCTGATCAGGCTCGAACTCCCGGGAGACCCTTCGTGGCAAAGCCACTCAGGGTGACCTACCTTTCCTGTTATAGTGGCAACTTGGGTTAGGTGATCCGAAGCAGGCACTGTGTAATTTGAGGCTCGCCTGGAATTGCCAGTGCTGGATACTCGAATCTGGGCGTACGCCCGGATCCGGCCCCCTTGGCCGGCATCGGCCGGAGAACCTCGGATTTATTGGATATCGTACCTTTCTTCAAATTTGCACGTGAAACGTAGCCGAGGTGGCGCTGCCTGGCTTTGTATGGCCGGGATGCGGCAAGCAGAAAGTCAGCCTCCATATCAAAATCCTTAGCCGAGAGAGGAACCCAATGAACGCGAGAATGAACCCCATCGACCAGAATCAGCTGGAAAAGTTACGCACAACGGCCGGGGACGGTCCCGTGCTCATTTTGACGCACGATAACCCCGACCCCGACGGCCTGGCTTCGGGCAAGGCGCTCTCGACCCTGCTGCGGGAAGCCTGGAATATCCCCAGCCAGCTCCTGTACAGCGGACTGGTGAGGCGTGCGGAAAACCATGTCATGCTCGATCGCCTGACCCCCGAATGGGAAAGTAGCGAGGTGTTGCCTGACCTGGGACAGTATTCGGCCGTGGCGCAGATCGATACCCAGCCCGGCGCCGGAAATAACCGCCTGCGCGTCACCCATCCCAATCACATCGTGATCGACCACCATTATCCCCTTCGGGAGGCGACCACCAACGCCTCCTTCGCGGACGTCCGTACAGACATCGGGTCGACGGTCACGATGCTATTTCAATACCTGCAAGCCGCCGGCGTCGCCCCCGGTCCGCGCCTGGCTACCGCCATGTATTACGGGCTCAAGACCGACACGCGCAGCCTGACACGTGGAGAATCGGTAGCCGACGATATGACATTTATGAATTTGACCCGCTATCTGGACCAACGGGAATTATCCAAAGTGGAGGTCGCGGCGTTGAGCCGGGAGTATTTCCGTGCGTTCAGCCACGGGTTGCACGCTGCCCGCCTCTTTGGTCAGGCGGTCGTTGCCTGGCTCGGCTCGATCGAGCAACCGGACTTCGCGGCCGAGATGGCAGACATCCTGATCCGCCTGCAAGGCGCCCAGGCAGCGCTGTGCATGGGACAGTTCAGGGACACCCTGCACATCTCACTGCGCACCGGGTCGTCGAAGCAGGATGCCGGGATGATCATCCAGCAAGTGGTCACTTCGCCTGGCAGCGCCGGTGGACACGGCACGATGGCTGGCGGGCAGTTTCCCCTGCTCGGCGTGGATACGGATGCCCTGCTTGCGGAGATCCAGGGTCGTTTTCTGTCTGTCCTGAGCGAGACCAGTGAAGGTATGGCCCTGATTGCATAGGGGCAGAAATCACCTGCCCCGTATGGGGATCGGGGTCTTCGCGCATAGGTGACAGTCACCCTGTTGTAGGGTTCCCGAACGGAGCGAGAGAGGCTGCGCGAGGGTGACCGTCACTTGTGCTTGCGAACCGCCTGTCCACATATGGGGTGTGCCGGCGATGACAGTGCCACCATCCTTACTTGAACGTGGTCTGCAAATATTGAACCAGACTTACCGCCTGCGCCTGAGAGAGGAACGACCAGCGCGGCATCATTGTGTTGAGCTGAGCGCCCGACTCGTCCTGACCGCTCGTGATTGCTCGCGCGATTTGTTCCTGTACGCTACCGCGGTTCGGGTCTCTGGAGAACGTTTGGCGTAGCTCGCTCCAGTGGAGCGAGGGGGTCGCGATCGTGTTACCGTCCTTCTCGAAGGTTTTCCCGGCGCCGTCCATGCCGTGACAGGCAGCGCACGACGTGCGAAAGAGCTGCTCGCCCATCAAATTCGTGGCTGTCTCGCCGGTAGTCGTATCCCCGGCCTGGATGTATTGAATAAGACTGTCTACCTGTGCCTGGGAGAGGGCTGACCAGCGCGGCATCATCGAATTGAGCTCACCACCCCCCGCATCCTGACCCCGGGTGATCGCCAGCGCCATCTGCTCCGGTACGCTGCCCCGGCTGGGATCTGCCTGAAACCGTCTATCCAGATGATCCCAGACGAGCCCCGGGACTTTGATGGTTTGCCCGGCTAGCTCGAACGTGCTTCCGGTGCGGTCTTTTCCGTGACAGGCGGCGCACGAGAACTGGTACAGCGCTGCGCCGGTCAGCTCCGCGCTTGCCGCAGGCGGCACGGTGGGAGCCTGTGTGGCCATAGCAGTTGGCAGCGGCGTCGAGGCGGGGGCGCAGGCTGCTGCCAGCAAGACAGGTAGCAGGCACAATATCTGCAAACTTCGTCCGATCGATTTCATGATCTTCTCCAGGGATAAAATTTTTGGGGCCGGTTCACCCTCTCTTTACCGGTAAGGTCCTACGTATTCGGTGTTTCCCATTGCCTGATTCTACAACGAAATCTCGTACCAGCAGTGGGTAGAGGGTTTTCTGAAGCCTTCTGTATTGCCCCAGCCGCCGGGTACCGATCCACGGCATCTGTGAGACCGCCCCCTGGAAAAAGCACAT
>DAITPI010000208.1:2680-7673 GCA_036833655.1 Anaerolineales bacterium
AACCGGGACCTGGACCTGCACCCTGATATTTTACGGAAAGGAAACGAGGCGGCAAACGTAGCGTCTCCTGACCCGGATAGGCTCGCCTTGCGGGGTTCCACCAGGCAGCGGGCCCGTTCCACATGCTCGTTCGGGCACGTTCTGATCCTAAAGCAAAGAAATTGTGACAAACGACACTTTCCGGCTGTGGGGGAACTTCATACAATGTAGGATATACACCCTAGGGTGCTGACCCTAGGGTATCGACCCTGAAGGCCTTTGAAGGTGTCTTTTTTTTAAGCCGAAGTTGTGAAATATATCACAAACTCTGTCCTATTCGGAAGCATCGCCTTCCGGTTGGCAGAGAAACCAGCCCTGGCGGACTTCCAATTCCCGGCCAGAGCAGTGGCTTATGGTTAGTTGCGCGGGGAAACACTTTTAGCGTAGCCTGGATCGCCGTTCCTTGATTCTGTGCAGGACAAAGAGAGCATGCTCAGCATACAGACGCCCGGGAAGGCGTGCTGAGTACATTGAGCAGATATCCAGCGAGTTCGAGAGGAGGCGTGCTCCACCAGAAACCAATACACAAAAAAAATATCGTCCCGTATCGAAACCCAAACAAAGGAGAATGCATAGAATGTCCACAAAGACAATGCTCGTAATTGTCGGCACCCTGCTGCTGGCTGCCACTGCATTGGTCGCCTGCTCAGGTCAGGCGGGACCGGTTGGTCCTGCAGGGCCTGCTGGACCCGCCGGACCCGCTGGTCCGGCCGGACCCGCTGGCACCACTGCCGCCGTTGCTCAAAATGTGGGGCTGCAATTCGAGGCCTGTGCCGGTTGTCATCGCGACGCCGGCGAGGAGCATCAAGGCTCCTATAACCAGTTGTACCAGGATGGCGTGATCCAGGTGACTGGCGTGACCTACAAGTTCACGGCCGCAGCTGGCGACAAACCAGATACGACTGTGGTCACGTTCAAGATGACCCGGGACGGCAAGCCGATCAGCGCCGCCTCCGTGGAAAACTCGAACATCTACTTCGCGCCCTATACCGGCACGGCGTTTGAAGGCGGCGGGCGACTCTCCCTGAAAGGCAAGTTGGCCTTTGACGCTGCCAGCGGTGTGACCACCAGCACGCTGACGGAGCTGCCCTCCACAGACAAGGCGTATGTCGATTACACCGATCTCAGCAAGGTGGACGGCGTGATCGTCGTCTACGGCTATGACAAACAAGTCGGGAGCCTGCCGGCGCGCATCAGACAGGTCCAGTTCCCCTATGCCGCTCTCGGGAAGACCGGCAAAGGCACGAACTACGTTTCCCCTGCCAATAACGATGGCTGCGAGAAATGCCACTCTGACCCCTACCTCAAACATGGCAACATCTATGGTCAGGTCGCCGGCGATCCCGCGACGGACTTCATCACCTGTAAAGCCTGCCACCTGGACAACGGCGAGGGCGGCCATTTCGAATGGCAGCTCCTGGTGGATAATCCGACGCTGGCGGCTGAGTTCCTTGCGGCTGGCGAAGAGGCAGCGACCGACGAGCTCAAAGCCCAGTACGCCTACAAGACAACTCTCATGAACGACGTGCACATGTCGCACGCCATGGAGTTCCCCTATCCCCAGTCGATGTCCAACTGTGCCACGTGTCACGAGGGCAAGCTGGATCGGGTCCTGTCGGATGCAAACTTCAAGATCGAGACCTGCAAGAGCTGCCACCCGATGACTGGCGCCGTCGGTCCCGTGCCAGAGGGCCAGGAAGAGCCTTCCTACGATACGACGAAGCTTGCGCTGAAGACGATCCTGCCCGAGTCGATCCACGGATCCCTGGATTTGAATACGGCGGACTGCACCTCCTGTCATGGCGAGGGCAAGCAGGCCAAGGCGTTCAATCAAATCCATACCGGCTATGACAGGGCGATCTATACCGCGGATGGTAAGCGCATCTCGGATATTGTCACGGTCCGCATCGACAAAGCCTCCTTTGCCGAGAACAAGCTGACCTTCTCGTTCAGCGCGGCTGCCTCCGAGGATATCGGCCTGGATGCCACCAAGATCTCACCGACGGTGATGGTCGGCTTGTATGGCTGGAATACCAAGGACTACCTCGTTGGCCCGCATGAGAGACTCAAAGACGACAACGGCGATGGCACGATCGACAACAAAGATGGCCGGGCGCTGGAATTCGTCGTGGGCGGTGAGGATAAGAACCCGCGCTTTGCGGTTGGCTCGGCAGCCGATGGGAAGTGGGAAGTCACTGCCGACCTGACCGACTGGGCGGATATGATCAAAGATGGCCGTGTCAAGCGCGTGGAGATTGCGGTCATGCCGGAGCTGGTCAATGCCGATGATGTGGTTGTGGCTCTCAACGCCCCCTCCAGGACGTTCGATCTCACGACCAACCGGTTCAACGATACGTTCTACAACCCCATTGTGAAGGTTACGGACGGTTGTAACACTTGCCACGACGCGCTGGCGACAACCTTCCATAGCGCAGATCGGGGCGGGAACATTGTCGTCTGCCGCATGTGTCACATTACCAAAGCTGGCGGTTCGCACCTGGAGCTGCAGTCACGCTCGATTGACTCCTATATCCATGCGATCCATTCGTCCCAGCAATTCGATGTTGGCGATAGCGACTTCACCGATCCGTTACAGGCAGAGAAGTCTGCCACCGAGATCGAGATGCCGTTCCCGAAGCACGGCCTCACCAATTGTGAAGCCTGCCATGTTGCCGGGACCAACAACGTACCGAACCAGGGCAAGTCATTGCCCGGCCTGCTGTCCGCCTCCGATGTAGTCACTGGCATGGATAGATCCATCTCTGACGTGCCGTCCTATGTCACCGGACCTGCCACGCGAGCCTGTGGCGGCTGCCACCGCGCAGAGCTGGTCAAAGAGGACAACGCCGATGGACTGGCGCTGTTCAACCGGCATACTGCCCAGTATGGTTACATGGTCGAAGCAGGCGAGAAGCCAGTGGACACGCTCACCGGCGTGTTCGATCAGATCATGGCGCTCTTCAAATAAACGAGGAATGCCACTTTCCGCCAATGAACAAGGGTCCTTCGGGACCCTTGTTTGTTCGAGCCATAGAACACATTATGTCACCCTGAGCCGCTTTGCGGCGAAGGGTCTCTCCTGCATGTGAGCCGACAGGCGCACATGCAGGGTGCCTATCACCGGCACTGCCCGCTCGCAGATCCTGCACGCCGCGCCAGGCTCCGGTCTCGCGGGACAGGGCAGGCGTGTCCTTCGGTAGGATGACACAATGCGCTTTGGATAAGAAAGGTAGCAACTTAAGTTGATTTGTCTCGTGTCGGCGGACACGGTACAATCTGTAAGAGCACCGGCAAGAATTCCACTTGAGGTTTCGAAAGGAGTTAACATGGCATCACTACTGGAAAAAGGCTTTCTCGCAGGGATCGGATTGCTTTCCATGACTCGCGAAAAGGCGCAAAAGATCGTCGACGAGCTCACGCACGAGGGCGAGCTGCAGCGGAGCGAAGTGAAAGAGTGGGTGGACCAGCTCTCCGACCGCGGCGAGGAGGAGCGTCAGGCCCTGCGCAAGCTGATCCGGGATGAGATCAAGAAAGTCCTGGACGAGATGGGCTTAGCCACCAAGGAAGACATCCAGAAGCTTCTGGATAAACAGGGTTAGGTAAGCCAGCTCTGCCGGACGGTCACGGCTCACGTCCCTCCCGGCACTGTTCTGAACCGTTGACGATAGCGAAATGCTCAAATCCAGACGTTCGATCCGTCATCTGCAACGCTATACCGAAGTCGTTGCCATCTTTGCCCGGCATGGCTTCGGATTCCTGTTCGGGCGCCTGGAACCCGGTCCGGGCGCCTGGCTGCGGCTTCCCTGGCGGTCATCGGGAGAAGCCGTGCCAGACCAGATCGATGATCTGGCGGTCCACTTTCGGCTGGCGTTGGAGGAAGCAGGTCCCACCTTTGTGAAGTTTGGACAGATCCTCTCCACCCGCCCCGACCTGCTGCCCCTTTCCTTTATCGACGAGCTGAGCAAGCTGGTCGATTCGGTCTCCCCGGAACCCTGGGAGCTGATGCGTGCCCTGCTGACCCGGGAGCTGGGGTGTGAGCCCGAAGAGGTGTTTGCCTCCATCGAGCCGCAGCCGATGGCGTCTGCCTCCCTGTCGCAGGTCCATGCCGCGGCCCTGCCCGATGGGCAGCAGGTGGTCATCAAGGTCCAGCGCCCGAACATCACCACCGTGATCGACACGGATCTCGAGATCCTCTCGGCGCTGGCGGCACGAGCCCAGGCTACGTCGCTCGGCAGGGTGTCTGACTTTACGGGCATTGCCGAGGATTTCGGCTTTACCCTCCGCAACGAGCTGGATTACCAGCGCGAAGGGCGCAACGCCGACCGCCTGCGCGAGAGCTTTGTGGATCAACCCGGGCTCCTCTACATTCCAAAAGTCTACTGGGAATTAAGTACCCGGCGGGTGCTGGTGATGGAGCGCATCGATGGCATCAAGATCAGCGACATCCCGGCGCTGGATGCCGCCGGGTATGACCGTCACCAGGTGGCGCTGAACAGCGCCAGCGCGACGGTCAAACAGGTGCTCGAAGACGGCTTTTTCCACGCCGACCCCCATTCCGGGAATTACATCATCATGCCCGGCGAAGTGATCGGGCTCGTGGATTTTGGTAAGGTCGGTTATCTGCGGGACAGGGACCGGATGGACCTCATCCGGCTTTATGTTGCCGCCATCGAAATGGACGTGGAGGGGTTCATCGACCAGTTAATGCGCATGGGCGCCGTCCGGGAGGATGTAGACCGCAACAGGCTGGCGCAGGACCTCCACCGCTTCCTCAACAAATATAACGGCACGCCCATCAAATACATCCGGGCGCGGGAATTGATCGACGAGATTACCGGCATCACGTTCCGGCATCACCTGCGGCTGCCCTCGACCTGGTGGCTGGTCGGACAAACGATCGTCATGCTGGAGGGCATTGGACTGCAGCTGGACCCGGACTTTGATGTTTTCAAAG
>DAITPI010000209.1:0-7641 GCA_036833655.1 Anaerolineales bacterium
CCTGCAATGAATTATCAGCTACCCGGTTGGTAACTGTCATACACGATTGAGACTATGATGTGCCAGGGCACGGGCGATCGTTAGTACAAAAACATCCTGCGCCCCCGCAAGGAGCAATGCCTCCGTACAGGCTGCAATGGTGGATCCGGTGGTCGCAACATCATCCATCAGGAGAATGTGCCGTGCTCTCACTATGCTCGGGTCGGCTTGATAGGCGTTGTTGACATTCTCGCGGCGCTGAGAAACATTTAGCCCCACCTGGGACCGCGTCTCACGCGTTTTCCAGAGTGCCTGCGGCTCATACCTCCACTTCATTGCATACGCTAAGGGCTGCGCCACCAGACCGACCTGATTATAGCCGCGCTCCTCTAGGCGTTTCTTTCCAAGCGGGACGGGGATCAGGATCTGGACCGGCCACTGCAGCAAGCGCACAAATTCAAGCATATGCTCTGCAAGCGATTCCCCAAACGCTCTATTGTGCCGATATTTCATCGTATGCAGGCCATCCTGGATCGGTGAATCGAAAACCGCCCACGAACGCATCATCTGATACGCGGGCGGCTCCAGCTTGCATTTTTCGCATGTATCGCCCGCCTGGATTGGCACACCACATTTTTGACAGAGCGGCTCGCCAACATAAGGGACACGCGACTGACAATCGGGGCACCAGCGCCAGCCGCCTCTCCCGCAACCCCCACACGCCGGCGGGAAAAGCAAATCCAGCCCATTCCAGGTCAATCGGTAAAGGCGATACGACCAGGGTACGTTGTTCACAAGTGACTACAGACCGACTTAGTTTACAAGGATTCCATAATCTGAATGGCAGCCGGTGTCAAGATGATGATCATAATGGACGGAAATACCAGAAGCGCCAGAGGAATGATCATTTTGATGGGAGCCTTATGCGCCTCTTCTTCCGCGCGCTGTCGGCGCTTGACGCGCATCTGGTCCGATTGGATGCGCAGCACTTTTGCCAGACTGACACCCAGTTGCTCGCTTTGGATAATTGCTGCCACGAAACTTGTCATTTCAGGGATACCCAGGCGATCCGCCATGTCCTTCAGGGCTTCGCGGCGAACCTTGCCCAGCTGAACTTCCCGGATTGCACGCGCGAATGCGAGAGAAAGCTCATTTTCCCATTTCTCGCTAACCTTTGACATCGCCGCATCGAAACCAAGCCCAGCCTCAACGCAGATTGTCAGGAGATCCAACGCATCGGGCATAGCCTTGCGGATCTCTTTCTGGCGGCGGGTGATCTTGCTTGTGAGCATCAAGTGAGGCAAATAGAAGCCTGCAAAGGCTGCCCCGCCAATATACATGAAATTATCGCTGGGATTGGAAGGGGGAGAGATCAATACAACAGCAACCAAGAGACCACCAAGCAGCAGTGCAAGGATAAAACGAATGGCAAGAAAGGTTGCCGCATCGATGGGCCAGGGATTACCAGCCAATTCGAGTTTGCGAGCAGTATCTTGAATCGCTTTTTGCGGTGTGAAACGGGCTGAGAATTCACCAACACGTCGTACGATTGGGATAATCACCCGCTCGCTGAAAGGTTGAGATAACTCGATCTCCTCCAGGGAGGCGACATCACCGCGTTGGATAAACTCCGCCAGCCGTGCCTGCAATGGATCTTCTTCCTCGCCTCGCGAGTTTCGGCGCAGGCTGACGACTATCACTGCAATGGCACCAATCAGGACAATTGCACCAAAAATGATCAAACCCATCTTACACCTCGATATCTGCGATCTTCATCATGACCAGGTAGCCAGACACAATCATTCCCACGATGGTCACCACAGCGAGCCAGCCACACAACGGTCCGCGATCGAAAAAGCTGCTGATATAGTCCGGACTAATAAACCACAGCGCCAACGTCAGGAAGACAGGAATCAACGACAGAACCGTCGCCGAGGTACGCACTGTTGCCGTGAGCACCCGGATTTCTCCCTTGATTCTGACACGCTCGCGGATGGTAAAAGAGATCGTGTCCAGAATTTCGGAGAGATTACCGCCAACCTCGCGCTGAACGTTGATAGCGGTAATGACAAAGTCCAGGTCATCGCTGGGGATGCGGCGCAGCAGGTTGTCCAATGCCTTCTCCATGGGAATGCCGATCTGCATCTCCTGCACAACACGGTGGAATTCATCGGAAATCGGGGCCGGCAACTCCCGACTGACCGCCTCCATCGCCTGCATGGTGGAATAACCCGCCCGCAAGCCGTTGACCATCAGATTGAGCATATCACCCAACTGGTCATTGAACTTGTTCAATCGGACGGTCTGCTGGCGCCTCACGTAAAAGCGAGGCAGGAAGAACCCGATCACACCGCCAATAATGGCGGAAACAATGCTAGGCTGGAGCAACCAGCCCGCAAACGCCACCACCACGGTCGACATGAAGATTAGCGCATAGTATTCCGCAACCTTGAACTTGAGGTCTGCGCGGGCGAGCTCGCGCGCGACGCGATCTCCCATCGAGGATCTGGATACCCGGCGATTGAGCCAATCCGTAATCACGGAGCTCCCGGCCTCTCGTTCCGGTTGCGCGCGTTCATCCTCGAGGAAGCGACCCAGCCGCTCCTCTACCAACGAACGTTCGCTGGTGATGGAAACGATTACCCCCACAATCAGCAGGATCAAGACAAGAACACCGCCACCTAGCAAAATAATTGGGCTCATTGCGCTAACCTATGACATTGAATACTTTAGTAACGACGACGTTCACCAATTCCGAAGATGGATGGAGGCAAATTGATGCCTGCCGCTTCGATTTTGTCCATAAATTTGGGCCTCAAACCGGTCGGTCGCAGGCGACCGATGATCTGACCGTTCTCGATCCCCGTCTGCTCAAACACAAAGATGTCGGTCATGGTGATAACTTCACCTTCCATACCACTGATTTCGGTCAGGTTCACAATCTTGCGCGTGCCGTCGCGCATGCGCTCCTGATGAACGATCAGATCGATTGCCGATGTAATCTGCTCGCGAACTGCCCGAGATGGTAGATCCATGCCTGCCATCAGAGTCATGGTCTCGAGCCGGGCCAGCGTATCGCGGGGACCATTGGAGTGCAGCGTTGTCATCGAGCCGTCATGACCCGTATTCATGGCTTGCAACATGTCCAGGGCGGCTTCATCACGGATTTCCCCTACAATAATCCGCTCAGGGCGCATACGCAGGGAATTGATCACGAGGTCGCGAATTGTGACCTCGCCGCGGCCTTCAATATTCGGCGGCCGGGACTCCAGAGTCACAACGTGCTCCTGACGCAGCTGTAATTCTGCGGCATTTTCAATCGTAATGATCCGCTCATCGCCAGGAATAAAACCAGAGAGGATGTTTAGAAACGTTGTCTTGCCGGAGCCCGTGCCGCCCGAGATGACGATATTGAGTCTTGCCTCGACGCAGGCTTTCAGGAACTGGACTGCTTCTTGCGTGATAGAGCCAAACTGGATCAATTGCTCTACTGTGATCGGGTTTCGTGAGAATTTACGAATGGTGAGGACGGGACCAACAAGTGACAGAGGAGGGATCACCGCATTGACACGGGAGCCATCCGGGAGACGAGCATCCACGTATGGGCTGGACTCATCGATGCGGCGTCCAAGAGGAGCCACGATGCGATCGATGATTCGCATCACGTGATCATTGTTTTCAAACGTGACCGGTACGCGATGGATCTTACCTTTGCGCTCAATATAGATGTTCTTTGCCCCGTTGACCATGACCTCTGTAATCGTGTCATCCTCAAGCAGAGGTTGGAGCGGACCAAATCCAAGGATTTCAGCAGCAATCTGCTCAAACAAGCGCGCCCGCTCGGGTCGCGAAAGAACGATGTTTTCTTCCGCCAGGATCTGCTCAAAAAGATCCTGGATTGTACGACGCACCTCATCCGTCTTCGTGATATCCATCGACGGATCCAATTCAGAGAGAAGCTTGTTCTGAACTCGGGTTTTGAGATCAAAATACGAACCCGCCTGTGGAGATGTGATTGGCGCATTGACGCGCCGCGCCTGTAAAGACGAAAGGCGAGACCCCTCCCCGCCTTTATCGTTGGATGACTGGCCCGAGCCAGAAGAGGAATTGCTTCCTTGACCCTGTTCGATACGTTTTAAGAGAGACATCGTTACTTATCTCCTCAGGAAACCAAGCCTACAGCTAAGATCTAACGTCTGCTAATGCGATTCGGCTCATCTGCGGATTCTTGAGCAGCGACACGAGCGCGGACACTCTCAGCGAGGGAAAAGACCCCTCGCGCCGCAGGCTGATTTTTGCTATCTACTACAAAAGGTACACCTCGATTAACGGCCTTCGTGGCTGTACCTTCATCCAGCGGGATCACTGTAACCACTTCCTGTTTGAGGTTTTCCGTAACTCGATCCGGGGTGATATTGATCCGCTTATCAAAGCGATTCATCACAAACAGGATGCGATCGCGCTCAATGCCCAGTGTTTGCGAGAGATCGAGAAACAGACGGCAATTCTTGATAGACGGGATGTCCTGGGTCGTAACCAAAACGAGAAGATCGCTGACATCAATGGCAGCCAGGGTGGCGTCAGTGAGAAGGCTGGCTGTATCCACGACGACATAGGCGTACATTTGACGAAGGTACTCCAGCACTTTTGTAAACTGCGCGCTCGAAACCTTTTCCGCATATTCGGGTCGGCTGGGAGCCGCCAGGATGTGCAGACCAGAGGCAGCATGCTTGAGCATCACCTCTTCCACGATTTCGGGGTCGAGTTCCTCCGCCCGGGGCGCCAAATCGACAATTGTGTTCTTACCCTGCTCGTTCATAAAGACAGCAACATCACCGAACTGCAAATTGCCATCAACCAGTGCAACGTGTGTGCCCTCATTGTGAAGAGTCAGGGCGAGGTTCACAGCCAGGGTAGTACAGCCCGTACCACCTTTGGGGCTATAAATTGTAACAATCTTCCCCTTGGGTGTGGCATAGCCCATTAGGGGTCCCATGCTGCCGGGGATCGGCGCGACCGGGATCTGGGCATTCTTTGATTTCTCCGCCTGTGCCATCGAGCCAGCGCGCCGAATGGCTGAGATGAGCTCATCTCCCATCGGCGGCTTGGTCAGGAAATCACGCGCCCCAGCCAGCATGGCACGGCGCATGTAGTTCTGATCGCCCTGCACAGAAAGAATTACTACCTGTACTGCGGGCAACTTCGCACGGATCGCTTCCGTGGCAGCAATCCCGTCCATGTCCGGCATGTTGATGTCCATCAGGACCACATCCGGCTGCATATCCTGCGAAAGCTGGATCGCTTCCCTTCCGGTGCGAGCAACTCCCACCACATCTACATCGGGCTCAAACTGTAAAAGCTTCCTGACGTTTTCCCTTGTTTCGGAAACATCATCTACGATGATTACGCGGATTTTCTCACCCGAAGGCATACTGTTTGATTACCTCAGAAGTCAAGATTTCTATTGCGTGGGTTGAACCGTATTGCCCGGTACTACCGGCGGCACCAGAACGTCCACCCGCGGCTGCACCGCATACGGAAGCTTCGAAGGCAGAGATATGTTGTATTGGGTAAGCAGGCTTGTGAGCGTGGCCGATTCCGCAGCGAAACGTGATGTATCGTTTGGATTCCGGAGGGACAGGCTCAACATTGCGCCACTATATACAAAGTAGTTCAACGAAATGGAGTCCTGTGGGTTCACCATCAACGTCACGATATCCGGGTTTGCCTGCTGCTGAGCCTGCGCGGGCGAGGGGGTGACATTTGGATCGGTAGGAGCTGCTTGTAGAGCAAAATTGCCAAGCTTCAGGACCACGATATCCTGCAAAATCATCTGACATACCAGGCGAGGCCGCTGCGTTTCCGAGGGCACAGCATAGAACGGTTGCTGAAGGGTAGGATCAAGCTCTACCCGCCCCTGGCGCGAGGCCTCACCACCACCAGCAACCGAGACGGAAAGCACAGGCGCCGCGCCCTCTTGCTCGAAGCCCGTTCCGGTGAGCACCGCCGTGTAATTTGGAAGTATGGTCTGGAATGCGGGATCAATATCTACAAAGAGCATGCACGCATTTACATTCACGTGCGCCCCATCATTCACCCCGTAACCGACCAATGCTAACCGATTGGTCGGAATAGCTGCAGCCACCATGCCTGTAGGAATTTGTACAGCCCAATTGGGACCGGAAATTTCCACGGGACCTTCGCCAACCATGGCAGAGGTAATGACCACGCCCTGGTCCAGCGTAAAACGAGCCGTTTGCCCCACGAGAGCATTCTCCTCCCCCACCGTAAACATTACTTCCGCCACATTTTCCGGCGGTATGGAGAACGTACCGAGCATTTCCCGAGTAATCGTTGTGCCTTGAGGAATGTTTTGTGCAGCAAAGTAAACCTCGGTAAGATTCGCTGGGGTTGCCTGCCCGATTGCTCCCTGTCCAAATTGGGTATAAGCAAAGTACAGGAGTGCCAAACCAATCACAACGATCAAAACGAGGAATATAAGGATTCGTCCGCGACGCATAGTGTAATTCTCCTCTCTTAGTCTGCTCTGCCGCTTACTTGGGCAGGGACTGGGTTACAAATATTATACAGTATAAACCCAAATGGATAATTTCAATTTGGTAAAAAAAATGGGACTCTGTCCGTAGACAGAGTCCTTTACATACTTCCCTAGAACCCCGGATTACGGCAAAGAGCTGCTGATGGTGCTGAAGGTGTTGCCGATCTTGGGGCCGAGCAAGCGCATGATCGCGATCACAACAATGGCGACGAGAGCGAGGATGATCGCATACTCAACCAAACCCTGACCTTTTTCTTTTGGAGCGAATAACATGATATTAGTCCTTTCCTTGAAAAAATTTCTCTGAGAACCACTCTCAGAACTACGCCTATTCTACTTATTGTGGGAAAAAGTGCAAGAGGGGGTACCCGCGCACGGTTTACAATCCTGTTATGGCACCCTGACAAATATGAAATTTGTCAATTCATGAGCGTGCCGGCACAGCGAACAAGATCCGGGCGCCTTTTCCAAGAGCACTGTCGATCTCGAAACTCCCACCGAGCATCTCGGTGCGCTCCCGGATCAGCTTGAGACCCAGATTGTTCCCCTGCTGGATCGAATCCGGATCGAAGCCCTTACCGTTGTCGTCCACGCTCACGCGGACACGATCCTCACCAAGATCCACAATCACCTTCACCGCGCTCGCCTGACTGTGGCGAGCAGCGTTGCCAAGCAACTCCTGGATGGCGCGGAAGAGCATGATCTCGAGATACGGTTCTAGCCGCCGCTCCTGGCCTGTGATGGTCACATTTACATCAAGACCTGTCTGCTCCTTGAAGGCATCTGCATATCGCCGGATCGTTGGCGCGAGACCCAGGTCATCGAGCATCATCGGGCGCAATTCGAAGATGAAGTTCCTGACCTTCTGGAATGTCCCCATTGCCGACGTCTTAAGGCTATTCAATTCCTCGCGCGCCTGCACAACATCAATATCCATTAATCGCATTGCGATCTCGGTTTGAAGAATGAAATTGGATAGCGCCTGCGCGGGCCCATCGTGCATCTGGCGCGAGAGGCGCTGGCGTTCCGTCTCCTGCGCATTGACCAGCATCTCAACGCTCGCCAAGGGACTTCTGGATCCCAGTGCAGCTGCTGCCGGCGAG
>DAITPI010000210.1:0-3359 GCA_036833655.1 Anaerolineales bacterium
TGAGCCAAAACGTCCCGCCCGAGGAGATCGCCCGTCTCCATGTTCGCGCCAGCGTTTGGTATGAGAAGAACGGCGATTGGGCGGAAGCTTTTCTTCACGCCATCGCCGCCAGGGATCTCGACCGCGCCGCCAGACTGGTGGAAACCACATGGCAGGGGATGGATGCAACGTTCCAGACGGCCACCTGGCTGGGCTGGATAAGGCAGCTCCCGGAGAATGTGATCCTTGCCCGGCCCGTGCTCTGCACGCAGATCGGCTGGGCATTTATGGACGCAAGCGAAGTGGATGCCAGTGAAGCCCGGCTGCGGGATGCGGAGCG
This sequence comes from Anaerolineales bacterium, assembly GCA_036833655.1. Taxonomy (GTDB): domain Bacteria; phylum Chloroflexota; class Anaerolineae; order Anaerolineales; family Villigracilaceae; genus Defluviilinea. The sequence goes on from DAITPI010000210.1 coordinate 320, forward strand.
CCGGCTGGAGGGCCCAGCGGAGGGAATGGTCATCGTGGAGGAGGAGCAGTATCGGACCCTGCCTGCCAGGATCGCGATCGCCCGCTCATACAATGCCCAGGTTCAGGGCAATTCCTCCGCGGCGGCCGCCTTTGCGGAGCAGGCGCTGCGGCTCATTCCTGACCAGGATGAATTCCTGCGCGCCCAAGCCAGGGCGATGTTGATGGGCGTTCACTGGTCGAACGGTGAGCTCGAAGCAGCCTACAATGACATGAGCGCCTGGGCGGAGAGCGCCAGAAGGGCCGGCAATTTCATCTTTGCTATTGCCACGGCCTTCGCCCAGGCAGACATTCTGATCGCTCTCGGGCGCCTGCGCGAGGCGGAACGGATCTATCACGAGTCACTGCAATTTGCAGTGCTGCATGGCATGGAAGCCCAGGGGCTGCTCGCGCATCATCAGCTGGGATTGGCGATGTTGTATCACGAGATGCGAGAGGACGAGGCAGCCGCGCAGTATTTCCAGAAGAGCATGGAGCTGGGGCAGCAATCTCCGCAGGTCGATTGGCCCTGTCGCAAATGTCTTGCGCAGGCCCGTTGGAAAGAGTCCGAGGGAGATCTGGAGGCGGCGCTCCAGTATCTGGATGAAGCCCAACGCGCGTATGTCCAGACGCCGATCCCAGACATGCGGCCCATCGAGGCGCTGAAGGCGCGGGTCTACCTCAGGCAAGGGCAGCTCCCGAAGGTCCGTGATTGGATGCGCCGTCAGGGACTCTCGGTCGACGATCGCCTCAGCTACCTGCGCGAGTTCGAGCATGTCACTCTGGCCCGGGCCCTGATCGCTGCGTACCAGGGCAGCCGCGCGGAACGCTCCATCCGGGATGCCCTGGGCTTGCTGGAGCGTCTTTTGAGCGCAGCGGAGGCGGGCAACAGGGGCGGCAGCGTCCTCGAGATCCTGATCGTAACGGCGCTCGCACACCGGGCGCGCGGCGACGCACCGCCGGCTTTCGCTTTACTGGAGCGCGCCCTGGCCCTGGCCGAGCCGGAGGGCTATGTCCGGATCTTTGTCGACGAAGGCGAGCCCATGCGATCTCTACTGTTGGATTTCAGGTCCTGGCTCGAACAGGGGGCGCGTGGTCAGGATCGCGAACGGTCTGGTTATGTAAGCAAGCTCCTGTCTGCTTTTGGAGAGCCCGAGCGTACCGACACGTCAAATGCGTCGCCGATCGAGCCGTTGAGCCCGCGTGAGCTCGAGGTGCTGCGCCTCATCGCCCAGGGACTCTCGAACGGTGAGATCAGCCAGCGTCTTTTTCTGGCGATGAGCACGGTGAAGGGGCACAATCTGCGCATCTTTGGCAAATTACAGGCAAAGAGTCGCACCGAAGCTGTCGCGCGCGCTCGTGAGCTGGGTCTCTTGTAATTCCCCAGAACAATACCCCGAACAATACTTTTGTATCTAACCGGCAATACCGGTTACCGCTATATTGTGTGCATCGTAATTCAGATTGGCACGCCTGTGGATGGCTGTCAGGAAAGGTACAAGGCGATGTCCGACACTCCCGCTCCGCAGACAGACCCGGGTGAACCCCTCGTCTACGAGATCCGGATCGACGGTCACCTGGAGCAGACCTGGACAGACTGGTTCGAGGGATCGTCGATCCAGCTGGAAGAAGATGGCAAGACGCTTCTCACCTGCCGGGTGATCGACCAGCCGGCGTTGTACGGCTTGCTCAAGAGAGTGCGGGATCTGGGAATGCCCTTGCTCTCGGTCCGTCGTTCCGAGCCTGGCAGGGCCGAGACGCTAGAAGTCAAACCGTCCGGGCCTTCTGAATGAAACTCAGCAAAATCGCTCAAGAAAGGAAAATGAACATGAATACGACCAACGGAAGTCCCTATCGCGCAGACAAGAAGAGCACAAAGATTCTAGAAGATGTGCAGATCCCTGTGCGGCTGAAGCTTTCCGCACTATGGATCGCGCTGATGTTACTGTACATCTACGCTGACATCCTCTCCTTCTTCAGGCCGGGTCAGATCGCGGAAATGCTTGAGGGGCGGATGGGCCCGTTCCCAACGACGCAAACATCATTGCTGGCAGCCTCGATCTTGATGATCATCCCTGCGGTGATGGTTTTCCTGTCGCTGACACTGAAATCTGGATTGAATCGCTGGCTCAATATCGGCCTGGGTGTGCTCTATACGCTTGTGAATGTGAGTAATGTGATGGGGGAGGCCTGGGTTTACTACAAGACCTTCGGCATTGTAGAAATCATGCTTACGCTGCTCATTGTCTGGCATGCATGGAAGTGGACGTACCCTCAGGCTCGCCCGCAGACCCTTGTGCTCGGCCAGGCGGAAGTCGGAGGAGACCAATGAAAGCCATCGTATACACGGAATATGGAGCGCCGGAGGTTCTGCGTCTCCAGGAAGTGGAAAAACCTGCGCCTCGAGACAATGAAGTGTTGATCAGGGTGCATGCAGCCACGGTTACCGCCGGTGACGTGAACCTCCGTGGCTTTACCTTTATCCCTCCCGGCTTCGGATTTATGCCAAGGCTCATGTTTGGACTTCGCAAGCCAAAGAAACCGATCCTGGGGGTGGAGCTGGCGGGAACCGTCGCATCCGTGGGGAAGGCCGTCCGCCGGTTCAAAGAAGGCGACGAGGTGTTCGGGATCAGCTCCAGGACGCTGGGCGCCCATGCCGAGTACGCCTGCCGGCTGGAAACAGAGGCGTTAGTCATCAAGCCAGCCAATATGACCTTCGAAGAAGCCGCGGCTGTTCCCTTTGGAGCGGGAACCGCCCTGTACTTTCTGCGAGATCTGGCAAAGGTCCAGCCCGGGCAAAAGGTTCTGGTCCACGGCGCCTCGGGAGGGGTTGGAACCTTTGCTGTGCAGCTTGCTCATTACTATGGGGCAGACGTCACCGGGGTCTGCAGCACCGCAAACCTCGAGCTCGTGAAATCGCTGGGAGCCGACCGGGTCGTCGATTACACCAGGCAGGATGTCCCCCGGGGCGGCGAGACCTACGACATCATCGTGGACACGGTCGCTGGCAAAGCTTCCTTTGC
>DAITPI010000210.1:3459-7628 GCA_036833655.1 Anaerolineales bacterium
GTGATCAGAGTGCGTGAGGATTCGTAATCGAGCTGCCGGCAGGATGTTGCACCCGGGGCACCGGTCCTCCAGGACTTGCCTCCTGTCCTCACGGGCGGCAGCCTATGGCTTAAGCCGGATGGCGCCCGTCGAGATATCGAAGACCGAATTTTCGGAGCTGTTCAGGCAGCTGGTGCCGTTGGTTACGATGAAATAGCCTTCCGGGTCGGGGTTCCACGCCCAGAGGGTGTAGCAGCCTTCTACCAGGTCATTCAGGATCAGGGCTTGTCCCGGATCGATGCTGTAGGTTCGGTAGCCGCAGGCGCTCTGAGGCGTGGTCTGGTTGAGATAGATCGAGAGCGCAACCGTTACCTTCGTCGAATTGTTGATCCGCATCTTGATTGTCTTGCCCGGCAGCGACGTTGGCATGACTTTGTTGATACACGGATCCCCGGCGCCGGAATTGGGGTTGGGAGGCGGCGTGAACGTCGCCCCGGAGGGGGGCAGGGGAGGCACGGTCTCGGTGGGAACGGGCGTATCGGTAGACGTCGGTGTGGGAGGGATGGGCGTCGCCGTCGGGATGGCAGCCTGGGTCAGCGCAATCTTCGTGAAGGCGACCACGGCGATTGTGCTCTGGATGTCAACCGGCGTGGGAACAGGTGTAGCCCTGGGTGCACAGGCGGCGGCGATCAGCGCGGTCATGAGCACCAGGGTCAGGGTCGGGAAGCATTTCATCACAGGCTCTCCTATCGGATAAGTACGTCTCGGATATTGCGATTGTTCCGGGCAATCTCGCCCGAAGACCACCCAATCATAATCGGAACCGCGTCAGCCCGCCGCTCCCTAACCCCTCTCGCCTCACCCCTGACCTTTGCTGATTACACCACGCTCCGCCAATGCGCTCACTAGCTGCTCGTAACTGATGCCATAACGCTTCGCGATCTCGCGAGCGTAGCTCTGGCCGAGCGGTGGGCGGATCTCCAGTTTGTAGCTGCGCCTCACCCCGTCGGCTCCCGACTGCGCGGCGGTATCCACGGGGGACGCCACGACGCTGACGATCTTGCTATCGCCGGGCACCGAGGCATTCAGCTCGTCGACGCGGTTTGCCAGCTCGTGCAGGTGGGTCGCGTAGATCGCACGCGCGCCGATCCGGCGCAGGATCAGCACGAGATCCTGCGCCAGGTACAGGCTCTCGCTGAAGCTGGTGCTCGAGAGCGATTCGTTCAACAGGACCAGGCTCTCCCAGGTGACCTGCTCGAATATCTTGCCCAGCCGGATGGCTTCCTCCCCGAAACGCCCGGCGTCCGATTCTGGCTTTTCTTCCAGCGGGAAATGGGTGAAGAGATGATCCAACGGGCTGATGAGGGCGGCTCGCCCGGGCACGTAACAACCGGCTTGCGCCAGGAGGTGAGCGACGCCAACGCCCTGCATGTAGGTTGTCTTGCCGCCGCGGTTGGGACCGGTGAGGATCAGGATATGCCCTTGGGGTCCCATCTGGACATCGTTGGTGATGATCGCCGGCTCGCTCTCACCGTCTGCCTGCGGATGGCGCAGCACGAGGTGCACGTTGTACGAGTCCTGGACCTCACAGCGGCGCTCCCCGGCAGGGGCGATCTGCGGCCGGCACATGGGCAGCCCCTGCCGCTCGAAGCGCTGGATGAACCGTACAGCGCCCAGGTAAAAGATCAGAGCCTGCCGCAGGTTCAGGAACAGCTTTCCGTGCAGGCTGGCATACTGGCGGAGCTGCTCCGCGATCGGGATGGCGGTCTTCTCCAGCACGTTCGCCAGGTCCGCAAACAGCGGGACCATAAGCGGATCAATGGGGGACGAGTGGGGACCCGGCAGGTTGCCCCTGGGGGCGGAATGCAGGGGCGCGATCCCTTCCCGTGCGGTCCGTGCCCCGAAGAGCCGGTTCAACAGGGACTGATCGGTGAACGGCTTTTCGTTGACCGAGAGCAGCGTTGCCTGGATTGGGCGCAGGCTGGCATCCAGATTGACTCCGATCGTAATGCTGGCGCTGCCTCGCAGCCTGGCAAGCAGACCCGGCAGCTCGCGCACCAGGCGCTGGTACTTCGGATCTGCCTGCGCTCTGCGGATCTCTTCCTGCAGCCTGCGCACCCCTTCGGACCGGACCCTGCCCCCGGCCGAGCCCAGGACCTCGCCCATGCCCTCGAAGCAGTCCAGGATATTCTGGAGCTCTCCTGCCCGCCAGATCACTTCATGCAGCCAGGTCATCTCGCGCTCCAAGTGGTAGGACGTCCGGAAGAGCGAATCGATCGCGGGCAACAGGGCGCGTAGCCGGTCTGCCAGGTCCGGGTTGGCGAGCAGGTCCTCCAGCACCGCCTGGCGGTAGGCGATCACTTCCGGGTCCCGCGGCAACCGGGAGAAGAGATCCCGGATCTCCTTTTGGTGGTCACGCTCCGGGGCAAACGCCGCGACGATGTCCTCGAGCCCCAGGTCGTGGGCGACCGCCGGGCTCAGCTCGAGCGAAGACTCCGCCCCGGCAGCTTCGCGGGTTGGCGGGTGCAGCAGGCTGAAGTTTGCGGATGCCTGCTCAAAATAAGACGCTTCTGGCTTCATACGGTCCTGTCTCCGTTGGTTCGCCGTCCAGGCTGCTGCCTGGCAGGATCAGACTAGACTCCTTCGAAGATGGGGCCGGCAGCCTTTGTCGCGCAGCATGCATGCCCGGGCAACTTGCTCTGTTTCCCATCTTTTCTTGTTCGGGGCGACAGCAGCTCGATACTGCCCTAACGCCGCAAAAGAGAGACGCCAACGGCGACGAGCCACAACGGCCAGAAGATATAGCTAATGGCGTTGATTGGACCGGCTGCCTTGAAACCCGATTGCTCGAATACACCGGTGAATACGCCCAGGGCAGGCAGGATACCCAGCCAGCCCCAGAGTGGAGGAAATAGATCAGTCTGGATGATCGCCAGGCACAACAGGATTGTCCAGGTGCTTGTAAAGATGTAACCCAGGTGCTCACCTACGGCGACGCCCACGTATTGATGGAATGCCTGAAATACGACTGCTACACTTTCGCGGGTTGCCGGGCTCGATGTCTGATCTGTATATAGATTTGCCAGAGTCGGAACCAGGAAGGGCCAACGAATGAGCCCCAGGAACTGGACCGCACCTGCTAGAACACCAATGGCTGTGCCGGCCCCAAGATACCAGGGCTCTTTTGACACGAACAGCTGCTGCACCAGCACGGGGATTGGAGTAAACAGGACTGCCGAAAGCATGAATGCATACCAGAGCCTGCGCAAAGAGGCGCCGCCTGCCTGGAAACGTCGCAGGATCGTATCGGTTGGCTGGCGAAGGATTTCGGGATAGTCAAATGCTCTTTGCAGTGCAAAGAAGGTCAGATTGAATGCCAGGGGAACAAGGATGAACAACAGCCCGGTCAATACAGTGAGTTTCATCTGGATTTCGTTTCCTCTCTCTTGAGATCGGTCGATTGTATCCTAATCCCCGATTACACCGCGAGTCAGCATAAGAACATGACTCCTGGAGAACACCTTGCGGCGGATGAGCCCAGCATGCCGGTTTCTGTGGAAGATCACGGTGCCCGCTTGCCGGTCGAGCCCACTTCGGGCACAGGCAGCAGCTTTCTTGGAGCGTGCGTAATGGTCAAGCAATTCCTGGAATGCCTTGCGGAGCGAGGTCTCGTTCCGTGTCCTACCGTAGCGGACCAGTGTATCGACGTTGTTATAATATTGCCGGATGAGTCGAATAGACATTGTCGTAACCCAAGCGAATCATAGCAACACTTTGGCTTGCCCCGAAAGAATTGCGCGGTCAGGGTTACCTGGCACAGCTTTGGTCGAGCGTCAAGGCGATCAAGACGGACTGGCACGGAGGGCGCCAGTTCCCACGTAGAAAGAGACATCGATGAATTTCCTGACCACCATAAAACGCCACCCCAGACTTAGCCTGATCTTGCTCGCCTATGTTGCCTTTGTGGCGCTCGGGTTGCCGGACGGCTTGCTTGGAGTCGGCTGGCCGTCGATCCGGGCTGGTTTTTCCATTCCGCTGGACGCGATTGGCATGTTCCTGACGGCGGTTGTGGCGGGATATATGACCTCCAGCTTCCTGAGCGGATTCCTGCTCTCACGCCTGGGCGTGGGCCGGATGCTTGCCGCGAGCTGCTTCCTCACCGGCCTGGCGTTGATCGGCTATACCCTGGT
>DAITPI010000211.1:0-7627 GCA_036833655.1 Anaerolineales bacterium
TCACCATTCCTTCTTCTCTTTACATCCGCCTCCACTCTTTACTGTGGCCCTACCGGTTTCACAGGAGGCACTTTCTTTTGGGTTCTAATCAGCGGGAACCAGCTCAGGCTCCGCATCGGCTTCATCCCTGGATTGGGCATTGGCGCGGCCAATAAAGAACAACGCTGGCGTGAGCAGCATGCCTGAGGTCACCAGGGAGGCGACCGCCGAGCTGACGGAGGCGATGCCTGCGACAAGGGGTCCACCCAGCGTCTGACCGATGGCATCCACCTGCCCGAACATCGAATGGACCGTGGCGCGCACCTGCGAATCGAGCTTCTGGTTGATCCAGGCTGTCTGCAGCGGGATCTGCACGTTGCGCAGGACACTGACGGTGAGATACAAGCCCAGGCTCAGCGCCAGCAGCGGCGAGAGGGCAAAGCCGATCAGCGCCACCGAAATGATTCCTGTTACGATCATGACCGCGCGCCCGATAGCAAAGGGGCTGGTCGAGTCGACGCGCTTCTCCACGAAGCGCACGGCGAGGATCGTTAGGATCGCTCCAGCAACGCGTAACAGCGCAAAGAACGCCACCTGGTTGGTGCCAAACAGAACTGGCAGCTCGAAGTTGTCGAGCAAGTGCTTGACCCACAGACGGTCAAAGCCCTCGCTGTAGAGGCCATAGAACAGCCCGATGAACACAATGTTCATCAGCCGGGGTCGCGAGCGAACCGCCCTGACGCCCTGGTTGAACGTGTGCCACATGTGTTGCCATGTGTTGCGATCTTCGCGTGGCGTGGGATGGAATCCCGTCTCGGGCATGATGAGCATCAGCGTGACGCCGATCAGAGCCACGCCGAACCCACCGACCTGGATCGGCAGCGCGACGTTCTGCGCGCCGACCAACATGGCGCCTCCCATGCCGAGCAGCGAGGCAAAGAGTCCCACCTGCGTCCCGCGCATGAAGAGCTTGTTGGCGTCCGCTTCGCCGACCTCATCTGTGATCCAGGCCTGGGTGGCGCCAGACGTGAACGTATAACCCAGACCCCAGATGACCTGCGCCAGCAGGATGGGCAGGAACGCCGGGAAGAAGCCTTCCACCAGAAAACCGGCGCCCATCAACACATAGCCGATCACAATGGACAGCCGGCGCGAATATACGTCGGCGACGATGCCAGTGGGCACCTCGAACACGAACGCCGAGATCTCCAGCGCGGTGCCGACCAGAATGAGCTGCACCGCCGTAAGGCCTGCCACCGTCGCCTCGTAGAGCGAGGTGGTGACGAACATCATGCCGAAGAACGCGGAAGCGCTGAACTCGATAAACAGATAGACGAACCTGGCGTTTAACTTTAAATGCGAAAACATATTTTCCTTTGTAGAGTGGATAAAGGTGCCGCAACTCTACATCGAATCCAAGCAGGTCACGCTTTTGCGTAGCACTCCGGAGTGAAACGAAGGGAGCAGCGTGACAAGTACAGGGATACTGGCCGGTGGTAAACCCGCCCTACTTGTGTCAAAGAGTCGCGGCGATGTCAGGCAGGAGAAGTTTCTCCCTGCTGCCAGACGTTGTCAAAAGAAAATAGGATTGTCATTTTTTATCTCCAATTTCTAAAAGCATGCAATTCAGGAATAGGTCACCCCCCGCCACTTGCGTGCGGGGCATGTGTCACTCCCAGTCGGGCAGGTCCTTCAGAACGCCATCTAATCAAGCCACCGGAAACACATCCGACAGCTTTTTCGGAAACAGGATATCGATCAGGAGGCGCACGTCCTCGCTGTCGCACCAGCAATCGGCGAAGGATTGGTGCAGCTCGTCATAGCTGCGGTAGCCGAACAGGATTTGCAGGAAGGTCAGGCCCGGAAAAGCAATCACGCCTTCCTCCTCCGGGCTGGGCTTCCAGGCTTCGATCATCGTCAGCTTGCCTCGTTCGATGACCAGGCGCAAGCCGTCGCGGTAAAAGCTGATCTTGATCTCATGGCTGTGCCCCACGGCGATCGACTCCGCAAGCCGCTTCTCGAGCGCCGGTTTGACGTGGTTCAGGAAACCGGGCAGGTCAGGCACGCGCAGGTACCAGGCATAGGGTGCATGGACCGATGGCAAATTTCTCCCCAGCGCTTCGTAGGCAGGATGCTGCGCACCGAGCATAAAACCGAAGGATGTGCAGGGCTTGCCATCCCGCTCTGCATACTCGTGACCCCGCTTCCAAAGGTGACGGACTACCCCGGGGGTTGCGTCCAGCCAGGAAACACCCGGCTTCAGCTCATACCAGAGGGCGGTCAGACCCGTCATACCCAGCGCGGTCGGATGCTGAAAGTAGCCGACGGGCTCGCCAGAACGATCTTCGATCACATACATCTCAAAGTGGTTGGCATTGTCATAGCTCTGACCGTCCAGCTCGTACCGCAAGATCTCGGGCGTGCGCCGACAGGCAATCGCGTGGCGCTTCACCGCTTCTTCGTACACGCTGGCAATGAAAGGTAGATCGGCAGGAGTCGCGGGGCGGATCGGATAGGGCTCTGTGGCGCCCTCCATCAGCTTCGGCACATGGGGCTCGTATCCGAAACGGCGACCGGCGAGGTCGAGAGCCATCTCATAACCGAAGAGGCGATAGTAGTAGGGGATTCCCGTGATCGCTTGCACGACAAAACCGCGATCCGCACACCACCGGTGGATCTCCTCGAACTGCGCTCGGACCAGACCGCGGTTGCGATATTCGGGCAGCGTTCCCACCAGCTCGGGCCGCCCCACCTGGAACTCGATCCCTTCATAGGTCCAGGTCTGGGGGATGAGGTTCATCGAGGAGACGATGCCACTGGTGGCCGCCTCTTCGACGATGATGAAATCGTCCGGGCGGAGGGTGGGGTGCGGGCGCCTCAGCAGGTCCCGGGTCCAGGCGGCGACACGCTGCGTATCCTGTTCATTCTCACCGTGGATCCCGCCATTGAAGGCTGCCAACGCGTCGGCATCTTCGCGAGAGGCGCGTCGCATGATCAAGCCATTGCCCAGATCATGCAAGATAACTCGTTGTTGAGCAAGCATAAACTATCCTGTCGGGCGGTTGCCTGAATACGGCTGTATTACATGCACGCCCGCAGGACAACCGCATTCATAAGATTTCTTTGAGCTGTTGCAGGGTGCTCGCGGCGTCCTTGAAATGGATGCCTTTGATGCCGACCTTTTCACAGCCTTTGATGTTGGCAGAGAAGTCGTCCACAAAGACGGCTTCCTTTGGCTTGACGCCAAACTGCTCGAGAGCGATTTGGAAGATCCTGGGCTCGGGCTTCATCGCGCCTACCTCGGCCGAGATGATCATCTTGTCGAAGACATCGGCGAACTTTTCGCGGACGATGAAGTCGCGCAGGTCGCTCCAGGCATTGGAGATCAGCCCGGTTTTGTATTTGCCGCGCAGCGAGCGGATGTATTCGACCAGCGTGCGGTCCACAATGTCGCCCGCAAAGAACTCGTCACGGATGGTCTGCCGCTCGGAGTCCGGCCGTTTCAGGCGCTGGATGACCGAGATCCAGTGTTCGTCGGAGCTCATCAGACCGGTGGAGGCTCGCACGCTGGTCTCGCTGTCGAAGACCAGCTTGTTCAAATCGTCATACTCAATGCCGAGCCGGTCTGCAAGCTGCTGGCGCGGCGTCTGGAACTCTGTGCGGACGATCACACCGCCAAGGTCAAAGAAAACAGCCTTGATGGTCATTTGGATTTCTTCGGCGTGCCTTTCGTGCCCGTCTTGCGCTCCGTGGACTTCTTCTTCTCGGCAGAGGGCGTGGTCTGTCGCGCAGCGGTCTTTGGTTTGGACTTTGCAGGCGTAGCGGCGGGTTTGGCTTTCGTCCCTTCCTTCTTGGCGGCGACCGGCTCAGGCGCCGGTTCGGCTTCCGCTACGGGCGTTGACTCTTCCGTCGGGAGAGGCGCTTCGTGTTGTGGATGCTCTTTCATCTCCTGTTCGAAGTCTTTCAATTGATCGCGCCAGTTCGGCATTGCCATTTCCAGCCGCTGGCGCGGGATCTGGGTAGCACGCCGGCAGCGCGGACAGTGAGCATCGTAATGGCTGAGTTTCTTGGAATCCACTTCCTGCAGGGCATCGAGCATGGCGACCCGGCTGAGGGTGTAAGGCGTCTGGCAGAACGAACAACGGATGTTCATATATGCGATACTCCTTTTGAGTCAGTTGGTTTCTACCGAGCAAGCCTTGCGAAGAGATCCTCACCTGCACTTGCATGCAGGTGCACACTTGCCCCGGGCGCAAGTGCCGGGGAGAGTCGGGCTTCGCCCTCAGGACAGGCCTTCGCAAGGCGATGCTTTATTCCTGGAGGGATTGTACACTGATTTCCCTGCCGGGGCGCAGCTCCTTCTCGTACTGATCGAATGCCCGGTGGACATGCATGCCCGCGCCCTCATAAAGACGCAGGGCGCCGGTCAGGTTCTGTGCATCCACACCCAGGCCGGCTTTGCGGTAACCGCGCCGGTAGAACTCGTTAAAGGAATGGCGCAGCAGCGCCAGACCAACGCCGCGTTTACGCCAGGGACGGCGCACACCCAGGGTACCGACCCAGCCCAGCTCCGGGTCATCATAAGAATGTGGGCGGCAGATGTTGATCCCGGCAATCTCTCCAGAACGTTCATCCATTGCCAGGAATAGCAGTGTCGGATCAAAGCCCTGGTAATCGATCTGGAAGTATTTGAAGCGCTGGAAGCCTTCTTCAAAGGGCTCCTCGACAAAGCCGAAATGGTCGCGGAACGAATCTACTTCCGCCCGGTACACGGCTTCTGCATCCCGTTCGGGATCGTACGTTCGGAGCGTGATGCCTGCAGGCCAGACCGGTTCGGGAACGGGCGCCTCCATGTCGATCCGCATCCGGTACGAGCTGCGGATGTAGCGGAAGCCCATGTCCTCGAACAGCTTCTTGGATTTCTCTGCCTGGCGATAGGTGCCCACGCGAGGTGCAAAGCGCAGACCTTCGGGAACGTCCGGGAGCGCGCGCAGAGCATGCTCCTCGCCCCAGCGCAGCAGGGCGGTGCCGATGCCAAGCCCTTCGTATTCCGGATGGACACGCGCCCAGATCCACGGGTGGACCGGCGGCTTGGCAGTGGTCCACACCTCGATGTAGCCCGCCATCTCGCCGTTCGGCGCGAAGACCAGGCGGATATCCTCCTGCGGGTCAAAGCCAGGAGAAGTCCATTCCTTGCGGATGGCATTCGCCTCGGTGATCTCATCTGCCTGGACGACGGACCGCGACCAGGCGTTGAACAATTCGAGGGCGGGCTCCACATCCTCCAGGCGTGCGCCGCGGACGGTGAAACCTTCCGGCAGCAGCGGGACAATTTCTTCGTGCAACAGTGTGGTCATTCTTACTCCTTTTTTCAGCGAGCGCACAATCCTGTGTGACGCTCTTTCACTATTCATCGATAGGACGACCGGCGCGCAGTTCCTTCTCATAGGTGACGAATTCGCTGGCGGCATACATGCCTACCTTGTGATACAGGCGGGTCGCGCCGGTGGGGTTCTGTGCATCCACGCCAAGGCCGATCGTCTTCATTCCACGCCGGTAGAATTCACCAAACGAGTGAAGCAACAATGCTTCGCCAAGTCCCCGCTTGCGCCAGGGACGGCGGACCCCCAGGGTGCGGATCCAGCCAATACCCATGCGGTAGCGGTTCAGCGAAAAGCCAGCCACCTCCTTCCCATCCCAGGCGATCGCCCAGAGGGTCGGGTCGAATTCGGGGTCCGCGAAGCGACTGCGTCTCCATTCCTCGAGCGTGACATCGTGGCTGCCCCAGTGGTCGCGGAACGACTCGTTTTGCGCCTGCCAGACCTGCACGTCGTGCTCGCCGCGGACAAACGGGCGCAATTCGATCCCAGCCGGGAAGTCTGGCTCCGGGGGCGGAGCGTCCAGAACGATCTCCATCCGCCAGTGGTAGCGCAGCGGCTGGTAGCCTTCGTTGCGGTGCAGCTCGTGGCTGGAGGGATCACGGTTGTCGATACCACTGCGCAGGGAGACGCGCACATCCGGTTCGGCAAGCGCCATCTCCGCACGGGCGCGTCGTTCCACCACGCGCAGCAGCGCCGTACCAATGCCACGTCCCTTGAATTCCGGGTGGACGTAGCCATCTGTGTTCAGGATCGCATGGGCATGGCCGTTGCTGAACTCTTCAAAGCCTACAATCTGCCCATCCGCGTTCTCCACCAGGAAGGCGTCGCGTTCTAGCTCGAATCCGGGCGACTCCCATTCATGCTTTAGCTCGGCAGGGGTTACAGCGACAATGGTATCTCCATCGGCTTCGCATACCGCAAAGATCAGCTGAGCCACCGCTTCGAGATCGCTCCAGTGGGTGGGGCGTAACTTGAGACCTGCGCTGAGCAACGCCGAGGGGATTGGGTCAAGAAGGTTCTCTTCGATTGGTAATCTTGTGTTCATTTGCTATTCCTTGATATTCGTAGTCTTGTCTACCGATTATTCATCCAGGTCGCGTCCCGGACGCAATGCTTTCTCATACGTCACATGCTCGCTGGCGGGATGCATACCGACCCTTTGATACAGTCGCGTTGCTCCGGTGGGATTCGTCGCCTGGACTCCCAGACCGATCGTGCGCGTACCGCGGCGGTAATACTCACCAAACGAATGGAGCAATAATGCTTCGGCAATGCCGCGTTTGCGCCAGGGACGCCGGACTCCTACGGAGCGAATCCAGCCGATGCCGGTCCGATAACGGTTTACAGAAAAGCCGGCGACCTCGCCCCCATCCCAGGCAACCGCCCACAGGGATGGATCGAATTCGGGGTCATCAAAACGCTCCCGCTGCCAGTCTTCGAATGTCCATTCATGGCTACCCGGATGATCGCGAAATGCTTCGTTCTCGGCTTGCCAGACTGCCGCAGCATGCTCCTCCTTGTCAAAGGGACGTGCTTTGATGCCAGCGGGCCATTTGGGTCCCTCGGGCGGATCCTTCAGGGCGATCTCCATCCGCCAGTGATAACGGACCGGCTGATAGCCCTCGTACTCATGCAAGGCAATGCCTTCCGGTGCATTTCGGTTGATCGTGGTCCTGATCGCAGCACGCACATCCGGCTCGGCGAGGTTGATGATTTCACGGGCACGCACCTCTACCGCACGCAGCAGTGTGGTGCCAATACCACGACCTTTGAAATCGGGATGAGCGTTGCCATCCATGCTCAGGAGTGCGTGACCGTAAGAATTGGTGACCTCGTCATAGCCGACAACCTGACCATCCGTGGTCTCCACCACGAATGCATCTGTTTCCAGTTTGAAATCCGGATTCTGCCAGCCATGCTTCAGCTCGTCTGCGGATACGGCAAGAATCACATCGCCGTCCGCGGCACAGGAGTCGTAGATCAACTGCGCCACCGCCTCGGCATCGCTCCATCTGGCGGGGCGAAGCTTGAGCCCGGGGGCAAGAGTCGTTTCAATAATTCTAAAATTTGTGTTCATGATTTTTCGTCCTAGCATCCGGCGCTGCCCTCCTTCGAGGGTGCTTCGCGACGGGCAGCGCATTAAGTATGTTGTTCCATCCATTCGTCGCGCAGGATGCCCATGAAGAGCACATCCCAGCGCTTGCCTCCCTTGTTCAACACCTGGCGCATGCGGCCTTCGTGGTGAAAACCGGCCTTCTCATAGGAAC